>NZ_JASHIN010000049.1:0-14883 GCF_030733705.1 Roseovarius sp. MMSF_3298 | reverse complement strand
TCCTGTCTGAAGGGTGGGTTGCAACACAACCATCCTCTCAGTCAGGACGCTCTCCTCAAAGGCCGCCGCAAGTCGCCGCGATCAGCGGCTTAGTTCAATCCCACTCGATTCAGACAAAGCATGAACCGCTCTAGGTCCACAGCGAAAAATAAACCCGTGTCCCGCAAATGTTGGTTTACCTGTTCGCGGGTGGCACCGGCCTGAACCGTGCAGTTAAGGTCCTCTGCATTGAAGTGAATAATCTTCGACATACGCGACAGATTGATCACTAGACGACCAACCGTCGAGCTGGGCCTGCTGCCCAAGGCGCTGAATGCGCCTCTCCCATTCGATGCAGACATTTCGATTGAACATGCTGTGGAGAGCACCTTGCGAACCCGGTCTCGCTGATAAGGGCTTTCCGATGGTTGTATTGCAAAAGTTGCGGTAATTCGGGTCTGGCACGACGAGTTCTCCCCTTGAGAAGACCGTTGATGCAATGCCGAAAGCCGTTTGCTAGATAGGTCGCAGCGAGCATTGAAAGCGTCCGAATTCGCAAAAACCAATACCTCAACAATCGGATCGGGCGGGATCATCGGCGTATCGAGCGGCGGGTGCGGCCGATGCTGAGCTTCAAATCCTTCGCAACGGCAGCCGTCCCTCTGGCCGAAATGATATCCGGCGTAACGAAACGACGTGCCCCGCCTCTCGCGGCTGGTCGTCTGCATTACCCGGAAGCGTCCTAGAACTTTTCAGCGCTGTTCAACTTTTTACAAATATCTAGGATCTGCTCTCTCAGCCACACATGCGCCGCGGAACGGTGGGTTCTGCGGTTCCACATCATCCGGATGTCCAGCTTGGGCAATTGGATGGGCGGATGGTAGGTGATTAGGTCAAAGCGTTGCGTGAACAATGCTGCGAGCTTTTCCGGCATAGTGGCAACAAAGTCGCTTTGTTCGAGCAGAAAGGGCACGCCGAGAAAATCCGGTTTTGAAATCGTCACCCGACGAGCGAAGCCTTCTCGCGCAAGTGCTTCGTCGAGCACGGCTCGGTACATCGAGGCTTGACCCGGCTCGATTGCCACGTGGTCGAGCTCACAGAAATTACCAAGGTCCATCATTTTGTCGAGCGCGGGATGCCCTTTGCGTAACACGCAGACCATCTGGTCGGAAAAGACGCTCCGCGTTACCAGATCGCCGGGCGGGCTGGGGAAATAGGACACGGTGAGGTCGACATGGCCTTCACCGAACGCACGGCCGAGGCGAAACGGGTCCGGCCCAATGATCTTAAGTTCGATGCCCGGCGCAATTTCCCGAAACCGCCGATGAAGCGTGGGAACGAGAATGGCATCGATGTAATCGGTCAGGATGAGAGTGAACGACCGGTCGGAGCGGTCGGGACGGAAATGGCTGCCGTGTTCCAGCAGGTCTTCCATGTCTTTTATCATGTCGAGGATGCGCGGCTGCAAGTCCTGCGCGAAATCCGTAAGGGAATGGCTGTTTCCGTTACGGATCAGCAGCGGGTCGTCGAACATCCCGCGGAGCCGCTTCAAGAGCATGCTCATGGCGGGTTGGCTGATGCCCAACCGTTCAGCGGCCTGACTGATGTGCCGTTCGTTAAACAGGACGCTCAGGGCCCTCAGGTCCTTCAGGCTGTAATTGCGGTCCATTCCGAATCCCAACTGTTATTCGAATTTGTAATAAATAAAATTATTTCTAGTGCATTGTATAGCGCAAAATCCAGACGCTATCTTATCACATTATAGCGACCGGCCATTTCGCTGACTGGCGCCAATTGTGAACCGCAGGAGGAGACAAAAATGGCATTGAAGACGATCAGGGTGCCGCGCGAGGAAATGCGTAAACGGGTGGCGCTCTTTTCTGAAATTAAGGGCTTTGACGGCGGCTTGCCGGACAGCAAGCATCCGACTGCAAGGCGAACCCTCTACAACGTGGTCGGTTTTCAGCCTCCTAAGCTCGATTCCGGGGCGGTCACCTCGCCGGTTGGCGATGACGCCGCAAGGAATGCCGCCATCAAGATTTCGGAAGGCTTCAATCTGGGATATTGCAAGGCCAAGCCCGGCTGCGGCCCCATGATGCACAATCACGACACGAATGAGACGTTCATTCCCATGACCGGCAATTGGCGCTGTTCCTGGCAGGTCGACGGCAAGGTCGAGGCGTTCGAGCTCGGGCCGCATGACGTCATCTCGTTTCCTGCTGGCGTCCAGCGCCGGTTCGAGAACATCACCTTTGATGATCCGGACAACGAGCATCTGCTGATGTTCGTAATCGGAGGGAACGAACCAAAGGCCGAATTTTCTCCCCAATCGATGGAAGAATTGCGTGAAAAAGGCCTGGTCGCTTCATAATGCAACACGACCAGTATGCAGTCTTGAGGAAGCGGTCGATCGGTTTCACGACCGCTACGCGGTCGGCGAGGGCGGAGCCCCATTGCGCGTGCGGCGGCGACATCAATCGGGTGGTCTCGTCTCAGCTTCATAAAAAGCCTCGCTTGATGATCGGTTACATGGCGCCCCGGCACAAGGTGGTTCTCCATCATGAAAACCCCCAGCCTACCGGGTCGGCCGCGATCACAGACCGAAGAATTTGCGCAGCGGCGTGTGACCGCTTCCGGCCGGGCTACGCCCGCCCTCCACCGGTCACACGCCGCTGCGTCTCATCCTGATTGACGCGGAATCTCATCCTGTTTGTCGCGCCGCAGCAGCCAGAGCGGAATCCTTGTAATCTTCGTTTTTGGTCATCATTGCCCAGATGGATCGAGCCATTTTGTTGGCGAGGGCGATTGCAACGAGCATGCGAGGTTTGCGCACCAGCATCCGTGCCAGCCACGAGTTCTCGGGTGGAGCTTTCCGGCATGCCCATCGAATGACGGTCATCGCGCCGATGATAAGAAGCCGACGGATATCGCGTTGTCCCATCTTCGACGTTCGGCCGAGCACCTGCTTCCCTCCGCTCGAATGCTGTTTTGGCACCAAGCCGAGCCAGGCTGCAAAATCTCGTCCCCTTCTGAAGGTCACCATGGTGGGCGCGAAAGCCTCGACTGCCATTGCCGTAATCGGTCCCATTCCGGGCATGGACATGAGGCGAGCGGTGCTCTGCGAACGCTTCGCTTCCGATCTGAGCGCCTTTTCCAGCGACGCAATCCGAGAGGAGAGCACCCCTATCTGGTCCAGATACAGTCGAGCGGTCTCCACGACGATAAGGTCGAGGCCCGTGTCGTGATCTTCAACAATCTCCGCCAGCAACGCGAGGCTCGCAATTCCCTGCGGTGCGATGACTGCGCATTTCGCGGAATTTGGGCAGTGATTTCGCGTGATCTCGGGCACGCATTTCACGGCATCGCGGGCAGCCATTTCACGCCCTCGGGCAGGCTGGCCAACAGGTGTCATTGAGTCAGGGCGCGACGCCCTGGTCAAGCGTTTTCAATGCGCTCATTTTCCTGCGCATGCTGTCACCGTTCAGGGTGAGACGATGCGCATTGTGGACAAGGCGGTCGAGGATGGCATCTGCGAGGGTGGGATCTCCGATCACCTCGAACCATTGATCGACAGGCAGCTGGCTGGTCACGATGGTCGAGCCGCGACCTTGGCGGTCATCGAGGATTTCAAGCAGGTCGCGACGCTCGGTCGGTGTCAGAACCGACAGCCCCCAATCGTCGAGGATCAGCAATTCCGTTCGTTCGATCGCCTTGAGGACACGGGCATGCCGTCCGTCGCCCCTGGCGATGGCCAGCATCTGGAACAGGCGGGGCACGCGGTGATAAACGACGCGCCGATCATCTCGGCAGGCCTTGTTTCCGAGGGCGCAGGCAATCCAACTTTTTCCCAAGCCTGTTGGGCCAGTGATCAGCAGATTTTCATGGCGATTGATCCAGCCACCATCGATCAAATGCGCCATGACACCAGCATCGATGCCGCGCGGGCTGCGCATATCGATATCTTCAACGCAGGCTGCGTGACGCAAGGCAGCAAAGCGCAACCGGGTTGCCAGTCTCTTGGCGTCACGCTCTGCTGCTTCGCGATCAACAAGCAAGCCCAGCCGTTCTTCTAAGCTGAGGCTTTCGAACATGGCGCCAGCGCAGCGTTGCTCGTGCAGGGCCTGTGCCATACCGGTCAGCCCGATCGCCTCCAGGCGGTCGCAAGTGGGATGTGTCAGCAAGGGTCGTCTCCTTTTCAGTGGTAATATTTCTGGCCGCGGATGTTGGGGTGTTGCAGCGGCAGTTCTTCGGGTTCAGGCTCCATGAAGGCCTGATCAAGCCCGGTCTTCAGAATGGAACGGATGGATGAGACCGACCGGGCCTTGATGCTGATCCCGCGATGACACGCAGCATCAAGCCGCTGGGGATCAAAGCTTCTGGCCAGCGACAGTATGCCCAGGCAGGTTCGAAAGCCCTGCTCGGGATGCGGCCTGTCCTGCATCACGATGTCACAAAACGCAGCCACCGAGGGTCCCAGCTTTGCGGCACTGCTCAGGATCCGCGCAGGCGACCATTCCGCATAGCGGCGGTGGGCCGAAGGCATATGCTCTGGCACCGTGATATGGCTACGGCGTCCGGGGTCGCGCAGGTGGCTGGCGACACGTTTGCCGCGATGGAAGACTTCCACGGTCTTGTGGGTGATGCGCGCGTCAACCAGCTGCCGGATCAGGCTGAACGGCACGGAATACCAGCAGCGATCCACCTCGATATGATAATCCGGCGCAACACGGGCGCGTTTCCAGCGCGCAAAGACATAGGGTTCAGAGGGCAATGGCTGCAGGTTCGGTCGATCGAGCGTCGCAAACAGGTCCGCCCGGCTTGCCCCATAATCGCGCATGACGCGCATGTTCAATTCGTCCAGCAACGGCCGGATCGCGGCATTCAGCTCTGCCAGCGAGAAGAACCTGTGATTGCGCAATCGCGCCAGGATCCAGCGTTGGGCCACCTGAACGGCCACCTCGACCTTGGCTTTATCCTTGGGCTTGCGCACGCGCGCCGGCAGGATCGCCGTGCCGTAATGTTCCGCCATTTCCGCATAGGTCCGGTTCAGGCCGGGATCATACCGGCCTGCCTTGATCACGGCTGACTTGAGATTGTCGGGCACGACGACCTGCGGCACGCCGCCCAAGTAGGCGAACATGCTGACATGGGCCGCAATCCAGTCCTCAAGCCCCTCGCTGGCGACGGCCACAGCATAGGTATAGCTTGACGCCCCCATCGCCGCGACAAACAGCTTGGCCTCGCTGACCTCCCCCGTGGCCGGATCGACAATGTCGACCGTGTCGCCTGCAAAATCGATAAATACCTTCTCTCCGCCGACATGTGTTTGCCGCATGCTCGGTCGGACGCGGCCCTTCCACGCCTCAAAATGGGTGCAAAACCAGGTGTAACCAAACCCGTTGGGGTGCTGCGCACGATATTCCTGCCAGAGCAGCATGCGGGTCACGCTGCGCCGGCGCAGCTCTTTATCGATTGCCGCCCAATCCGGGACCGGACGGTCCGGATCAGATACATCCGATGCGTTTGGAAACAACAAAAGCTCAAGGCCGTCGTCATCCAGACCGTCCGGCAGCGGCCACGCCAAGCCAGCGTCGCGCGCGCGGCGCAGGTAGGTCCCAACACTTCCTTTCCCTAGCCCCAGCGACGCGGCAATCGCACGCTCGCTCAGCCCTTGGGCAAATCTCAATCTCAATACGTCCCGAATACGGCGCATGGTCAAACGTCCTGTCGGCATTCCGATCCTCCTGTTCTTCAGGAGGCGGAGTAACTTCAGTTCGTTGGCCAGTCCTGCCCATGATCGCGCGAAATCACTGCCCGCGATCCCGTGAAACAGGTGCCCGCCTTCCCGCGAAATCGCTGCCCACGATCAGCTGAAATCAGTGCCCGCCATCATGCGAAACGCGCAGCGATGACACCATGCTCGGCCAGATGTGCTCGAAGGGCATTGATAAGCTGCGTTCGCTGACGAACGAAGAGGTCCCGCGTCCGGAATAACATGGAGCAAGCTTGCTGGGATGCGGTCTTCGGAACGACGAACCGCATCGACGGCCGGGTCGCTGCTTCAACGATCGCTGCCGAGTTGGCCGCATCATTCTTCTGCCGTTTGACGAAGGGCTTAACGTACGCCGGCGGGATCAAGCGAACATCATGCCCAAGTTTGCCGATCTCTCGCGCCCAGTAGTGTGTGGCGCAGGCCTCCATCGCGACCGTACATCTGGGCAATTCCGTAAAGAGGCTGACGACTTGGCCGCGAGACAGTTTCCTGCGCAAGATCACACTTCCATCGCTTCCGGCGGCATGAACCTGAAACACCCGCTTTGCAAGGTCCAGGCCGACAATGCTAACTTTCTTCATGGATGCTCTCTCCTCTAAGTGACGTTCTGGCGAACATCACTCTGGCACATTGCGATGCCGTCGGGAGGGGGCATCCACTCCATCAGTTCTCGGTGGAAATCAACACCTTTATGTGCTTGCAGTTTCTCCTTCGTTGTTCAGTTGCTTACAGATTTCCAGAATTTGCTCGCGTAACCACACATGTGCCGCAGAACGGTGGGTGCTACGGTTCCACATCATCCGGATGTCCAGCTTCGGTAGGTGGATCGGAGGCTGAAACGTCAAGAGATCGAAGCGCTGGATAAACAGCGCCGCAAGCTTCTCCGGCATGGCGGCGACAAGGTCGCTCTCCTCGAGCAGAAACGGCACGCCAAGGAAATCCGGTTTCGAAACAGCTACGCGACGAGCGAAGCCCTCGCGTGCAAGGGCTTCGTCCAGGACTGCGCGGTACATCGAAGCCTGCCCGGGTTCGATGACCACGTGGTCCAGTTTGCAAAAAATCTCGAGGTTAATCGCGCTGGCGAGTGCCGGATGTCCCTTGCGGGTGACACATACCATGTGGTCGGTAAGGACGCTCCGCGTTACCAGGTCAGTGGGCGGATTGGGGAAATAGGAGACGGTGAGGTCGACACGACCTTCGCCGAAGGCGCGACCGAGGCGAAACGGATCAGGTCCGACGATCTTGAGTTCTATGCCCGGCGCGATTTGTTGGAACCGCCGATGAAGGCCGGGAACCAGAATCGCGTCAATATAATCGGTCAGGATGAGCGTGAACGACCGGTCGGAGCGGTCAGGCCGGAATTGGCTTCCGTGTTCCAGCAGATCTTCCAGGTCCTTGATCATATCGCAGATACGCGGGCGTAGATCCTCAGCGGCATCGGTCAGGGAATGGCTGTTTCCATTGCGGACCAGCAACGGGTCGTCGAACACAGTGCGCAAGCGCTTTAGCAGCATACTCATGGCGGGCTGGCTCATACCCAGTCGTTCGGCGGCGTGGCTGACATGACGCTCACTCAGCAAGACATTCAGCGCTTTCAGGTCTTTGAGGCTGTAGTCCCGGTCCATTCCGACTCAATGTTATTCGCTTTTATAATAGTCGATATCATTTCTAGCACATTTGGGCCGCAAGGTTCAGGTGCTATCGTATATTGTAATAGTGATGAGGATGTTTCTCCGCTGTCACGACGCATGGGAGGAGACCAAATGGCGTTAAAGACGATCAGGGTGCCGCGCGAAGAGATGCGGAAAAGAGTGGCGCTTTTCTGCGAGATCGAAGGCTTCGACGGCGGCTTGCCGGATAGCAATCATCCGACGGCAAAGCGAACGCTTTATAACGTGGTCGGTTTTCAGCCGCCTGAGCGCGATTCAGGCGCAGTAACCTCGCCGGTCGGCGATGACGCGGCCAAGAATGCCGCCATCAAGATTTCCGAAGGTTTCAACCTCGGCTACTGCAAGGCTAAGCCTGGCTGCGGTCCGATGATGCACAATCATGACACCAACGAAACCTTCATTCCCATGACCGGCAGATGGCGCTGCTCCTGGGAAGTCGACGGCAAGATCGAGGCGTTCGAACTCGGGCCATACGACGTCATCTCGTTTCCCGCCGGCGTCCAGCGCCGTTTCGAAAACATCACCTTCGACAAACCTGAAGAAGAGCAACTGCTTATGTTCGTAATCGGAGGAAACGGGCCGAAGGCCGAGTTCTCACCGGAAGCGATGGAGGAACTGCGCAATGAGGGGCTGGTCGTCTGACTATGCAATTTGACCAGCACGCGGGCCTGAAGGAAGCAGTCGCGACGTTCCAGGAACTGTACACGTGGGCCGATCGTGAGATAGGCGGGCCGCTGCGAGTCCGCCGGCGCGCCGGTCTAGGAGGCCGGCCAATTGTGCTGATGCCGGGAGCGAGCGGAACGTCCGAGTTCTTCAGTCTCGTCACCAGCGCGCTCTGCAAACTTGGGCTCGACCCCATAAACGTCGACTATTCGGGCACGGTCTCGCCCGATCGGCTGGCATCCGCTTTGGCGGACTACGTGAAGTCCGCCAAACTCAAGGCACCCGTTATCCTCGGGTGCTCCTACAGCGCGTGGTGGATGCAGCTGCTGCCGGCGGAGATAGTTGCCGAGGCGACGCTGATCTTCAGCAACGGCTTCGTCGAAGTCGCGGATCTCTTGCCGAGCCCGCTGTTCGACGAAGCTCACATTGATGCCACACCGGCGGGCGAATTGCAGACCCAGTGGTTGAAGAGAGCGCAGAAACAGGAAGGACCACTCGCCTATCTGCTTTGCGGGGCAATGAGTGGCTGGCTGCCGGCGGAGGACCTGAAGGGGCGACTACTGAACGTGGCCCGGTCAAGAGAACTGCCGCGCAGATCGCATTCGGGCAAAGCCGCGATCCTCGATTGCGCCGACGACACGATTGTTGGAGCGATGGCAAGAAAGCGTTTCAGGGGGTCATGGCCTGGTGCGCAACATATCGAAATCGACGGTGGGCACTACCCCTACGTTAACAATCCGGATGGTTTTGTCCGGGCAGTAAGAGCGTTGTTGGATTAAGCCGCGTTCAGGGAGGAAAAAATGCACTTCAAATCCACGCCGACAAGACGTTTGCTGGACCTGCCAGATAGCGGCGGCAAGGCAGGAAGACACCTTCCAAGCCCCTGATCCGTCCCGGTCGGTCACCCCAGCTGTTGTAATAGCAGGCCGCCGCAGAAGTTTGGCAGTACGTGACACCGGGGTCGCACCGCAGCGGGCTCAGCCCAAACGGCGAACGGCATCTTTTACCTTGAAATCGTTAGGAGAACGAAATGTATCCAGCACCGATCGAAGAGATTCATAGTCCAGGTACAATCGAAGAGGCGCTGACCTTGTTGGCGCGCGCTGAAGAGCGCGAGGTCATGGCGATCGCCGGGGGTATGAGCTTGATGCAAGCGATTAAGTCGCGCGTCGTCAGGCCCGATGTCGTGGTCGATCTGAACCGGGTCGACGCGCTGAGCGGCGTGGTAGGCGCGGATGAGGCGATCGAAATCGGCGCCATGACCCGTTATGCCGAGCTTGCTCGCAACCCGCTTTTGCGGGACGGCGCCTTCGCTGCTGTCTCGGACGCGGCTTCCCGGGTTGGCGACCGGCAGGTTCGCAATCGGGGCACGATCGGTGGGTCGCTGTGTTGGAACTACGTTGCGGCCTGCATCCCGACTGCCACCCTTGCTCTGGGAGGAGAAATCGAGCTGCGGTGGTTCGGCAGTTCCGGGGTCGAAACCCGACTGTTGTCGATTGACGATTTTCTGATTGGCCCGCTTGAGACTGCGCGTGAGCTTCACGAATTGCTAAGCTGCGTACGGCTCCGGGCGCCACGCCCAGAAACGGGTTCGGCCTACAAGAAATGGGGGTTGGCCACAGCATCCCTGCCTGTCATTGGGATCGGCGTGCGGATCACACTCGACGACAGCGGGCGCTGTGCCAATACCCGCGTGGCGGCCACGGGGCTGACCAACGGCACGAAGCGGCTGACAGTGGCGGAAGAGGCCATAAATGGCATCGAAGCGGCTGACGGAGTAGCGCTTTGCGCCGCCTTTGCTGCCGCTGCCCGGGATGTCGAGGTTCAGGGTGACCGCTGGGCCAACGAAAACTACCGGAGAATGCTGGTCGAACGGATCGGCGCCGAAGTTGCCCGGACGGCGATTGAGCGTGCAGGGAGGAAAAAGTGATGTCGGCGAACACTGTATCATGCCAGACGACAATCAATGGCGAGGCGGTGGAAGTTACCGTACCGCCGCGGCTGCTGCTGGTGGATCTACTGAGGGACCGTCTAGGGCTGACCGGTACCCATGTAGGGTGCACGTTCGAGGCCGTCTGCGGTGCCTGCACCGTGCAGCTTGACGGTGTCGCGGTGAAATCATGCTCGGTGCTCGCCGCACAGGTTGCGAACCGCAACGTGACCACGGTCGAAGGCTTAGGGAGCAGGAACAATCCGCACCCGTTGCAGGCGGCGTTTCAGAAAACCCATGCCCTGCAATGTGGATACTGCACTCCGGGTATCATAATGAACATGACCGATTTCTTGCGCGAGAATCCCGATCCGACCGAAGAGGAAATTCGCTTTGCCCTGGCCGGTAACATCTGCCGCTGCACAGGATATTCCCACATCGTCGAGGCAGTTCAGATCGCGGCCGCAGAAATGCGCAGCCAATCGGCGGAGGCAGCAGAATGAAAGACGACCTGCAAGATTTCTCGGTTGTCGGCAAGCGCGTTCCCCGCAAGGAAGACGTCCGATTAGCGCAGGGACGCGGCCAGTATTTCGCCGATCTCAAAATGGACGGGGCGCTCCATATCGTTTTCGTGCGCAGTCAGCGCGCCCATGCCAAGATCCTGTCGATCGATACAACCGCGGCAAGGGCCTCCGCAGGCGTGGCGGCGGTTTTCACTGGTGAGGATATCAAGGACAAGCTGACGCCGCTGCCTCATCCGATTGTGGTGCCGAATTTGCCGGGCCGGTTCCCCAGGCACTGGCCCCTTGCTGTGGACCGGGTGAAATTCAATGGCGAGCCGGTGGCTGTAGTGCTGGCGACGGACCGCTATCTCGCCGAAGATGCGGCCGAGCTGGTGGAGGTTCAATACGAGGACCTGCCCTTCGTCGGCTCGCCCGAAGCAGCGATGGCGCCCGATGCTCCGCTCATCCACCAGGACATGGACAGCAACGAGATATTCTCGATGAGCTTCACAGGCGGGGGCACCGCCGAGGGTATTGCCGCCAACCAGGCCGAGATCCAGGCGATCCTGAACCAGGCGCCGGTGGTGGTCGACGAAGAGTTCAAGGTGCACCGCACCGGGGTCACCCCGCTGGAGACCCGCGGGGCTGCGGCAATCTGGAATGAGGATGACGGGCTAACTTGCTGGATCACCACCCAGCGACCGCATATTGACCGCCTGGCCCTGGCCGAGCTGCTTGGCATCTCGACCTCGATGGTGCGGGTGATCGCTCCGCGCGATCAGGGCGGAGGCTTTGGCAACAAGGCGCCGTTCTATCGGGAGTCGTTGCTGATCCCATGGCTGGCGATGACCATGAAACGTACGGTGCGCTGGATCGAATCGCGAGAAGAGAGTCTGATGGTGATCGGGCAGGAGCGCGATCAGCGCATCCGCGTCACCATGGGCGTCACCCACGAGGGTAAGGTGCTCGGCATGAAGGTGCGCATGGTCGCTGACAATGGTGACGGCTGCATGGGCGTCTACTGGGGCTTCGTTATGCCCTTCTTGGGAGCTGCCACGTTCTGTTCGGGCTATGACATCGCCAAGGCGGATATCCACCTTTCCTGCTACGTGACCAACAAGCCATCGCTGGCGCCGTCACGCTCATTCGGTAGCTATTCGCCGCGGTTCGTAATGGAGCGGATGATGGACTTGATCGCTAGGCGCGTCGGTCGGGCGCCGGAGGATGTCCGCCGCACCAACCTGGTAAAATCGTTCCCTTATACAGCTGCGACCGGCGCCTATCTGGATAGCGGCGACTACGTGAAATGCTTCAACTCACTGGCGAGTACCATCGATGTCGAAGGATTCCGCATGCGCCAAGCCAAGCTGCGTAGGGAGGGTAAGTATCTCGGTCTGGGCTTTGGCACGGGGGTCGAGATCTCTGGCATCGCTTCAGATGTTTTTGTGCAGCTGGAGAACCAGCCCGGCTATGGCTCGGCCACCGTGCGCATCGACGCGCGTGGCAGGGCGCAGGTGCTCGAAGGCGATGCCCCGCAGGGCACTGGGCACGAGACGACCTTCGCGCAGGTCGCGGCCGAGGTGCTGGGCATCGATGTCCAGGATGTCATGGTGCAGACCGGTGACACCCAGTCGACGCCTTTCGCCTCGGGCTCGCTGGGCGCGAGGGGCGGTTCGTACACGGTCAGCGCCGTCTATAACGCGTGCCGAACTCTGCGCCTGAAGATGGCGCGGATCTTCATTCACGATCGGCAGATCAACGCCCTACCGGAGGATATCGAGTTTCGTGGTGGCTACGTTTTCCCGGCATTGGACAAGTCGAACCGGATTGCCTTTGCCGAGTTGGCGGACCGAATCATCATGAAGCCCGTTAACCTTCCCGAGAACGAACAGGCCGGGCTGGAGGCGACCGACTACTTCGAAGCGCCGACGCCGATGTTCTATTTTGGCGCCCATGCCTGCGTCGTCGAGGTCGATGCCAAGACCGGTGCCTTCAAGGTCGAACGTTACCTGACCTGCGAAGATGCCGGAACGGTCATCAATCCGCTTATTGTTGAAGGCCAGATCCAGGGCGGCGTCGTGCAGGGCATCTCCAACGCAGTGTTCGAGCAATACCTCTACGACGACCAGGGCCAGCAGCTCACCACCACCTTGGAGGGATACTGCATAGCTCAAGCGCCGGACGTTCCTCATGTCGAGGTCACGCACAGCTTTACCCGATGCCCGGGTACGCCGCTGGGTTCGCGCGGGCTGGGCGAAGGGGTTCCCGGACCGGTTCCGGGTGCGCTGGTCAATGCGGTCTGCGACGCGCTGGCGCCGTTCGACATCAAGATCAATGAGTTGCCGCTGCGGCCAGATCGGGTCTGGGAACTGTTGCAGGCCCGTCAGCGCCAGATAACGGCTTAGCCTTCGCCCCGCCGAATAGAAGCAACCAGATGCCGGATACCGGCGAATGACGATGAGGTAGAAATGGAGATAAAGGGCAAGGAGCGCATTGTGGCGCCACGAGAGGCGGTATGGCGCGGTCTGAATGACCCCGATATACTCAGGGCTTGCATTCCGGGTTGCCAGTCGCTTGAAAAATCCGGCGAAGACGAGATGGCGGCAATCGTCAAGATCAAGATTGGCGTCATCTCCGCCACCTTCAAGGGGGAGGTAAGGCTCGAGAACAAGGATGAGCCAAACGGCTATACCATTATCGGGGCAGGAACAGGCGGCGTTGCCGGCTTTGCCAAGGGCAAGGCGGACATAAGGTTGTCCGAAGAAGGTGGGGCCACCGTCCTCGACTATGTCTGCACGGCTGACGTCGGGGGCAAGATCGCGCAATTGGGGGCGCGACTTATCGAGTCGACGGTAAGGCGCCTGAGCGGTCAGTTCTTCTCAAAATTCACGGAGCTTGCCAGCCCGCACATGTCTGAGCAGTGATGGCAGAAGCCGTTGCGTGATCCCGGCTGAGAGCGGATGAGGCGGCATCACATCTCCGCTTAATCCGCGCCGAGCTCCTGCAAGGCGAGATCGGCATCGGCCGCCTTGTTCGATGCCTCGGTGTCGACCAACACCGAGGCCTTGTTGGTCATCACCTCTTTGAGGATCGCGGCGATCGACTTGCGCTTGGCGAACCACTGGCGCCGGATGCACGTCAGGAGCTTAGTCGCACCGGTCTTGTCCATCAGGATCCCGCGGGTCGACCAACGATAGGGAAAGGCAAGCCGGGTGAACTCATCGAGCAGACCCGGCGTTGTCGCCGTCGGGAAGGTCGATGTGCCAACTATTTTCGCCTGACAGAAAGTAGTTTTCCGCCTTGGCGTGGTCGCCGAGATAAAGAGACAACGCTACGTCGTTATGGCAGTCGAAAAACGGAATACTGGTATTCAATTCTCTGCCCTCCGGGCCCAGTCATGGGGAAGGACGCGCCTGTCCTGGCACGGCGGCAATCAGGTTCTTTGTGTAGGGATGCTCCGGCGCACCAAACAAATCGACCGGCCGCTTATCCTCGACGATCATGCCATTTTGCATGACGATCGCCGAGGTGATTGCGCGGCTGGAACCCGGCGAAAGAAGCTTCGACAGGAACCTAGTGGCAGACCCCAAGAACAGGCATTCACAGACGGACGAACCGCCATCGCGAGCGGTCCGAACAAGGCCGCGGCTCCTCCAATAGCGAAGCGGCAGAGATCGACGGGAAAAGCATGCCGAGTCGATGTTCGCCCTTCGCAAAAGGCGATCACCTCGTGCTCGCACATGGAATAGAAGGGAATGTCTTTGACGATAACCATGTCCTCATGCTGATCGTTGCAGAACTGCGTCTGCAGGTGTGTTCTTCACGCAGACTCGCGAACAAGCGATTGCACGTGCGAAGGTGCTTTGGCGGATATCAGCGTGCAAAGCCAGGAGATGGCTGCGCTAACGATCCTCTGCCAGCAGCAGATCGGAATACCCGGCACTGCGAAGTTCTCGTTCTGCCTGCGTGAAGCCGTACGCGGGGACGATTTCGCCGTCGCGCTCGCTGATCCGGCTCCAAGAATTCACTACATCCTGTGCAATAGACGCACCGCTTCCGACTTGGCTACCTGCCGTCAGCGTGATGTTTGCCGTGGCGAAATGACCGGCGCCTGCACAGAGGATCGCACGCGTGGGTGCCTCCGCCCTAACGAGCGCCAGAAGGCCCGGACTGACCTTTTCAGGCCCGAGCAATGCAAGTGCCTCGACGGAGAGTAGGCCTTCGGTTATGGCCGTCGCGGCGGTAGGCGCCAGCGCGTTGACGCGAATATTATGTTTTGCGCCTTCGATGGCCAGGGTCTGCATAAGGCCGACAAGCGCCATCTTGGCTGCGCTGTAATTTGCCTGGCCGAAGTTCCCGTACAGC
>NZ_JASHIN010000048.1:0-15259 GCF_030733705.1 Roseovarius sp. MMSF_3298 | reverse complement strand
CGGCGGTGCAGCAAGCTGCACCTTGGTTCGGCGCGGGTGCTTCGTTCGCAAGGTCGGCTCGGCGGGACGAAGTTGCCTCCGCCGCCTCCGCCGCCGCCTCCGCCGCCGGAGACTCGTTCAATCCCGCTGGCGGACCAATCCTGATGCTCATAGCCAAGCATGCCCGAAAGTTGACCTGCGCCGTTGAGGTCGGAGGTCACGAGCAACTGGCTTCCCCAGATCGTGCTGGTCGCGTCTTCGGTGAAAGACCCCGCGGCAGTTTGCGTGTCGAAGCCGGCGTCGTCGTAGCTCTTCGTGAATTCCTGCTCTTCTGAATAATAGAGGCGCGGCGTGAAGGTGAGAGTTCCGACCTGGTGCGTTCCGACGATCTGAAAGCCGCGTACCGAGTAATTCTCGACACGCTCGAACCGCGTACGACTTGCGAAATCGTCGACCGCACGGTCATAGATCGAAGGCGGCTTGCCGTATTCACCTTCGGAATAGGTCGCACTGAACCCGATTGATGTGTCACTGTTGAGCCGGTAGACGCCACTTGCCAAAAGCTTGGTCTCTTCTCGGTCACTGTTGATCCGGTCGCCATTCGGTTGAACCGGTGTCGCGGTGAAATCGTCCGAAAGCGGGTAGTCGTCGCGCCCGCTCCACGTTCCGCTGAAGCGAAGGTTGCCACGATCCGAGCCGTAAGCGATGGAGCCTTCAACCTGGTTTGTGCCCCCGGTGCCCGTCGCGACGCCGAAACTGCCGGAAAGGCCTTTACCACCGTCCTTGGTGATCAGGTTCACGACGCCTGCGGATGCGCCTGGACCATACAGCACGGACGATGCCCCGCGGGTGATTTCGATCCTGTCCACGCCGCCGAGGGCGAAACGGTCAGGATCGAATTGCCCATCGATACTGGAACGTACCGGCACACCATCGACGAGAAGCAGGACCTGGCGGGTGCGAAGACCGCGAATATCGATGCGGCGCGTCCCGTCGCCGCCAAACCGCACGTTGATGCCGTTGGCAAGATCGAGCGCCTCGCCGAGCGTACGTGCGCCCTGCCGCTCGAACTCTTCGGAAGTTATGACCTGCTTCGTCGATGCAGCCTCGCTGATTGGGCCGGCCTCACCCGCAGGTGGCAAAACGATCTCGGGAAGCTCGAACGGCTCCTCTTGGGCCGATGCAAATGTCCCGACAGCGGCGCCCGCCAGTGAGATCACCCAAGCTGATGTTTTCCTGATCCCGTTCCCCATTTACGCATTCCCCCGTCCCGAGATTTTGCAATTTTTACATTTAACTGCATTATTTCCGAATCTCTTGTGATAGAAAACAGCATGAATGTCGAGCAAGTGAACAGCGCATCGATGTTCCGAACCGAGGTTGTCAGGCGCTGAATTGGAAACCGCTGCGTCTGAGACCCCCATTTCCGACGGTCTCAATGCTCAGATCCTATTCGCCACTACGGTTCCTGAAGCATCGGATGACTCCTGCGAGTGCGGGAAAGGGAGAGCCGGCTGCGCGTTCACGCGAGATTTGCTTGAGCAAATTTGTAGAGCCAACTTGGGTCGTATGAGACATTACTGTCCCCTCGCTTGCTGAACATCGAGGATCTGGTCGGAAACCGGCCGAGTAGGGTAAGTTGAGACGGTTCCGAAATCGGCCAGACAGTTCGTACCTGGTGGGGCTCTGGTTCGGACGTGACGCGGGCGGCGTATGTTGCTACCCGGTAACAAGCGATCTTGGAATATCTAGGGAAACGGAGGAAAACATCCGGGAATCACTTGAAACCCCTGCGAGTGGCTGCAAATTGAGGTATTAGCCAAGCATATGAAATCAAATGTAAAATACGCATCCCGGCTTGCTGTGGCACCCATGATGGACTGGACCGATCGGCACTGCCGGTTCCTGCATCGGCAACTGTCGCGGAACGCCCTGCTTTATACCGAGATGGTGACCGCGCCGGCATTGGTGCGCGGTGGGGCGTTGCATCTTTTGGACCATGCGCCCGAGGAACATCCCGTGGCTTTGCAGTTGGGCGGATCGGCGCCCGGCGAATTGGCCGAGGCGGCGCGGCTGGGGGCCGTGGCGGGATATGACGAAATAAACCTCAACGTGGGCTGCCCCAGCGACCGGGTGCAGTCGGGGACCTTCGGTGCGGTGCTGATGAAGCAGCCTGACTTGGTGGCCGAGTGCTGCGCCGCGATGATCGGCGCGGTGGACATCGAGGTAACGGTAAAGTGCCGGATCGGCGTGGATGAACAGGTGGCCGAGACGGTTTTGCCCGACTTTCTGACGCGGGTCAGCGCGGCGGGTGTGCGGCGCTTTACAATCCATGCGCGAAAGGCTTGGTTGCAAGGGCTAAGCCCCAAGGAAAACAGGGATATTCCGCCCTTGGACTACGCTTTGGTGGCACGCATGAAAGAGCAGTTTCCGCGGCTTCACATCTCGCTCAACGGCGGGGTGGAGACGCTGGACGAAGCGGTGGGCCACCTGGAGGCCGGGTTAGACGGCGTGATGCTGGGGCGCGCGGCATACCATCGGCCCGTGGAGGTTTTGGGGGCGGCGGATCGGCGGGTCTTTGGCGACCAAGGCCCGGATCGAACGGGGGAGGATACTGTGCATGCCATGCTGCCCTACATCGAAAACCATTTAATTTCAGGGGGTAAGCTGCACCAGGTGACGCGGCACATGCTCGGGCTCTTCGCCGGGCAGCCGGGGGCGCGGGCGTGGCGGCGGGTGCTGTCGGAAAACGCCACCAAACCGGGGGCCGGAACGGCGCTGGTGGAGGAGGCGCTGGCGCAGGTGACGGGGATCGCGGCGTGACGGATTTCCTTGAGAAAGGATGGGCGCGGTACGCGTTTGATCCTTCCGTGGCGGCCTGGGCCGAGGCGGCGTTTTCCGTTGCGAAAGAGAGGGTTAAAGCGCCCGAGGAACAGCGCTGGTTGTATTGCGAAGGCACGTGGTTCGTAGGGGTCGATACGCTGCCGAACGCGCCCGACGGGACCGTGGGCGAGGCCGGCCCGCTGACGGGGGACGCATGGGAGGCTGTATCGGAGCTTTATGGCCGCCTGCCGCTGCATCGGGGGCAGGTGTCGGTCATGTATCCGGGCTATCCCAGGCCCAAGGACGGCGAGGGGGAAGCGGCCTTTGGCTACAGGCTGCGGCGGGACGCGGCGCATGTGGACGGGTTGCTCTTGGAAGGGCCGGACAGGCGGCGGTTTCTGAAGGAGCGGCACGCCTATATCCTGGGGTTGCCGTTGACGGAATGCGGGGCCGGGGCCAGCCCGTTAAGTGTCTGGGAAGGCAGTCATAAAGTGATGCGCACGGCCTTTTCTGAGGCATTGCAAGGCGTGCCGCCCGAGGCGTGGGGCAGGGTCGACCTGACGGATATCTACAAGGCCGCGCGTCGCGAGGTTTTCGACACCTGCGAGAGGGTTCTGCTGCCGGCGAAACCGGGGGAGGCCTATGTCGTTCACCGGCTGGCCTTGCATGGCGTGGCACCGTGGGAGGATGGCGCCGAGGCACCGGACGAGGGGCGGATGATCGTCTATTTCAGGCCCGAATGGCCGATCCTGGGGGATCAGTGGCTGACCGCGCCCTGAGAACTGGGCGACTCGAAGGTTAACACAGGGAAAACTGCAAAAAGCTTGTCGGTATCGCGTCGGTATCTCAGTGGTATCGCGACGGTGGCATGGGCCGAAAGGTGAAATGAACAGAGCGTTCGGTGCGTTTGCCGGGGCGCAGTCGTTGCGGCGGTATCCTGACGAGTTGCTTTGGGTGTGACGCCGGAGCGGGGCGCGGAATTTTGCAAAATTCCGGACCGAAAAATTGCAATTTTTCGGTGCGCTGAGGGGGACCGTCCGTGTGGCCCTTTCAGCCGCGCTTCAGCCGGGCGGCGCGGCCGCCACGGCGCTTGGTCAGGGTGGCGGCGCGGTCGGGCAGGTCGGCCATGACTTCGCGGCGTTCGTCGGGCGTCATCTTGGACCAGCGGCCGATCTCGTCGATGGTGCGATAACACCCCGTGCAGATCCGCGCCTCGGGATGAACGACGCAGATGCGCACGCAGGGGCTCTCTATCTCGTTGCGGTTCCAGACGGGGTTGTCGTTCATGTCTCGGCTTTCAGGTGGCGGATTCGGTCCAGCGCTCCTTGCAGGATATACGCGGCGGCGACGGCGTCGATCACCTCTGCGCGACGCTTTCGGGTCAAATCGGCCTCGATCAGTGCTCTTTCTGCCGCAACGGTGGACAGGCGCTCGTCCCAGAAGCCGATGGGCAGATCGGTGCGCGCCGCGAGGTTTCGGGCGAAAGCGCGGGTGGATTGGCAGCGCGGACCCTCGGAGCCGTCCATGTTGCGGGGCAGGCCGAGGATTACCCCGGCGGCGTTGCGGTCGGTGGCGATGGCCAGCAAACGGTCGGCATCGGCGGTGAACTTGGTGCGCTTGATGGTCTCGACCGGGTTGGCGGATGAGAGGAGCGCGTCGGAGGCGGCGACGCCAATTGTCTTTGTGCCGAGGTCGAGGCCGAGAAGGGCGCGAAAGCCGGGCAGGGCGGCGGCGAAGGCGGCGAAATCCTCGACGATCATTCGGAGAAGCCGGCCTGCTTGGCGGCGTTGGTGATGGTGTCGATCACAGTGGGGTCGTCGAAGCGGTCCTGGGCGCGGGCGATGAGGTCGCGCACCGCATCGAAATCGCCCAAGACGGCGTAGGCGTTCGAGAGGCGCACCCATTCGTCGGCGGTGCCGCCGGTCTCGTCAATGCGGGTGGCGAGGCGGTCGACCATGCCGCGGATCATGGCGGCGCGGTCCTGCGCGCTCATGTCGCCGGCAGCGTCGATGTCGCCCTGCGAGGGGCCGGGGGCGGCACCTTCGGCGGGCGGCTCGTAGCGGTTGATCCCGGCGCGCCAGGCCAGTTCCTCGATCCGGGGGCGGATCAGAGCGGTCCAGGGCGCGTCCGGCGTGCTTTCGCGCAAGAGCTTGTCCCAGGTGCGGAAGGCGATGTCGGGGCGATCGACCTGGATCATGTAGAGGCCCATGTAGTAACGCGCGCGCGGCTCCTTGGGATCGCGGGCAAGGGCCGCGCGAATGGCCTCGGCGGCCTGGGCCGAGACGTAGCCGCCGGCGGCGGACACCATCATGTCGGCCAGTTCGGCATAGTCGCCGGCGGTGGCGGCGTCGCCCTTGAGCTCGATCACGCGCGTCTTGGCCTCGGCGGCGGCGGAGAGATTGCCGAGCGCGGCCTCGTTCCGGGCCAGAAGAATGTAGCCCTGGATCTCGTCCGGGCGGCTTTCGACGGCCTCGCGCAGGCGGTTCATGAGTTCGAGATATTGCGGATCGACCTCGCCCATGTCGGCGGTGACGGGCTGGGACGCCTCGAAACGGGCCTCGGCCTCGTCCTGGGGCAGGCGATTGGCGCGGGCCGCTTCCGAGGCGGCGAGGCGTTCCGTGCGGGGCAGGTCGGTCTGACCGGGTGCGCCCATCTGCGCGTAGAGCCAGCCGGCGCCGCCGACGAGGCAGAGAAGGGCCAGGGCGGCGAACAGTTTACCCGGAAGCGCAGGTTGCGCGCCGACCTGTCCGGTGGCCTGAAGCTGGGCATCGGCGGCGAGGATGCGGCGGGAGACCTCGGCGCGGGTGCGCTCGGCGTCCTCGGGGGTGATGACGCCGCGGGCGAGGTCGCGGTCGACCTCTTTCAACTGGTCGCGGTAGACTTGGAGGTCATAGGCGGCGGGCGGCGCGTCGCCCACGCGGCCACGCATCAGCACCTGCCCCAGGATGGCGGCGCAGATCAGGCCCAAGGCGATGGCGAGCACCCAGAATGTCATGTGATCTCCCCGTCTTCGGGGGTGATTTAACGATTGGGCGGGCAAACCGAAAGGGGCAAGTGGTCGCCCCTGGTGTCGCAGGGGCGGATCGGCGGTGGCATGTCGCAAATCAGGCCATTCGTGCCGCATGAGGTGTCGGCGTCAACGCCACATTGTTTCATACCGGGGCAATGACGCGGCGCGGGGGCGAATCCCCCGGGCCGGACCCTATCCATGCCATGAGCGAGACCCGCCTGATGAAACGTTATTCCGCCTTTGCCGTCGCGAAAGAAGCGCTGAAATATCACATGGGATGGGAGCGGGCCTGGGCCTCGCCGGAGCCCAAGAAGAAATACGACGCGATCATCATCGGCGCGGGCGGGCACGGCCTGGCGACGGCCTATTACCTGGGCAAGAACCATGGGATCCGGAACGTGGCGATCCTTGAGAAAGGCTGGCTGGGCGGGGGCAACACGGGCCGGAACACGACGATCATCCGCTCGAACTATCTGCAGGATGCGTCGGCCGCGATGTACGAGAAATCGCGCAGCCTCTATGAGACGCTGAGCCAGGATTTGAACTACAACATCATGTTCAGCCCGCGCGGCGTGATCATGCTGGCGCAGACCCAGCACGAGGTGCGGGGCTACGAGCGGACGGCGCATGCCAACGCGCTGCAGGGGGTGAAGACCGAGTTCATCAGCCCCAGCCGCGTGAAAGAGCTGTGCCCGATCATCAACCTGGACGGCCCGCGGTACCCTGTGCTGGGCGGGCTGTGGCAGGCGCGCGGCGGCACGGCGCGGCACGACGCGGTGGCCTGGGGCTATGCGCGGGCGTGTTCGGCCATGGGCATGGACGTGATCCAGAAATGTGAAGTCAACGGCATCCGCACCGAGGGCGGCAAGGTCACGGGGGTGAGCACCAACAAGGGTGACATTGCCTGCGACAAGCTGGGCATCGTGGTGGCGGGGCATTCGGGGCACCTGGCCGACATGGCCGGGTTCCGCCTGCCGATCGAATCCGTGGCGTTGCAGGCGCTGGTCAGCGAGCCGATCAAGCCCTGCATGGACGTGGTGGTGATGGCCAACACGGTGCATGGGTACATGAGCCAGTCGGACAAGGGCGAGATGGTGATCGGCGGCGGCGCGG
Source organism: Roseovarius sp. MMSF_3298 (assembly GCF_030733705.1). Taxonomy (NCBI): domain Bacteria; kingdom Pseudomonadati; phylum Pseudomonadota; class Alphaproteobacteria; order Rhodobacterales; family Roseobacteraceae; genus Roseovarius; species Roseovarius sp. MMSF_3298. The sequence goes on along the minus strand of NZ_JASHIN010000048.1, from coordinate 8,334 downwards.
ACAATTACAACAACTACACGCAGCGGGGCAGTTTCCACCATATCGAGGAAACAGTGCGCGCGCTGATCGAGACCTTCCCGATGATTTCGCGGCTGAAGATGCTGCGGCAGTGGGGCGGGATCGTGGACATGACCGGGGACCGGTCGCCCATCCTGTCGAAGACGCCGGTGGACAACGTGTTCATCAACTGCGGCTGGGGCACCGGCGGGTTCAAGGCGATCCCGGGCTCGGGCTGGGGTTTTGCCGAGCTTATGGCGAAGGGATATTCGCCGCTGACCGACGAGTTCGGGCTGGACCGGTTCTACGAGGGTCGCTTCATCGACGAGAGCGTCGCCGCCGGGGTTGCGCACTGATGGGGAACCGCCTTGGCATATCGGGCGTTGGGGTGTCGGAATCCAAAAGGAACGGAGAACCGACATGTCCGATCATAACAACAACCATACCCCGCCGCCGCAGCAATCGGGCGGTGGAGGCGGCGGCGCAACCATGGCTTTCATCGTGGGCGGTCTTGTCGTGGCCGTGGGTCTCATCGCTTGGGTCATGTTCGGTGACAGCGGTGGCGGGGACACGGTCGGGGGCGGAGAATCGTCCGACGTCAACGTGTCGGTCGAGACCTCGGACGGGGCGGCCGATGATGTCGCTGACGCCGCGGAAGACACAGCTGACGCTGTCGAAGGCGCTGCGGACGACGTCGAAGGCGCTGCCCAAGACGTGGAAGACGCTGCCGAAAACGTCGAAGGCGAAACCCAGCAATAACGGTCGCGGGGCCGTAACCGGCGGCCTGTCTACGACCTGTTTGGATGCAGGGGCGTGTGACGCCCCTGTGTCGCTGCGTCCGCAGGTGGCGGAAAGCGGCCCATGCAATCGCGCAGAAGTTGCGGGAACCGGCCCAAACCCTGCGCGGGGTTTTGCCGGTCCTTCCGCGCAAGCTCGGACGGGCGCATGCTTGAACTCCTACCATGAGGAGTTCGAGAGATGTCTGACTACGAACGATGGCAGCAACGGCGCGGCTACGGCATGCCCGTCCATGACGCGGGCAGCGTGGGTCTCTTCTGGGTTCTCGTCGTCGTCGTCGCGCTGGGCGCGCTGGTCTTTGCCGGCTCGCTGGGCAACGGCACAGTGCCGGACCTGTCCGATGTGCCGCAAGGCTTCATCGTGCCGGACGAGCCGGCCGACGACGTGGCAAGCACGGCAGCTGTCGCAGAATAACGCGGTCCGCGCAGGCGGACGTGATCGCAACCTTATGGGCGGGTGCCACGCGGCGCCCGCCCTTGTCGTGCGTGATGCACGCGGAGTCAAAGTCGTGCGTGATGCACGCGGAATCGACGTCGTGCGGGATGCACGCAACATGGAAAGGTGGATGGCATGCTGATCCTGGAATGTCCCTATTGCGGGGTGAAGGGCGAGGAAACCGAGTTCGCGGGGGGCGGTGAAGCGCATTTGAAGCGGTTTGGGCCGGAATCCAGCGATGACGATTTTCACGCGTACCTCTTCAAGCGCGAAAACCCCAAGGGCGTGCACCTTGAGCGCTGGCGCCACACCAACGGCTGCGGCAAGTGGTTTCACGCCGCGCGCAACACGGTGACGCTGGAGGTGTACGGGACCTATTCCGCGCAGACCACCGAGCCGCCGAAGGACATCAAGGACAAGATCTCGGCCAAGGTGCCGGGCTGGAGCTGGAGAGAGTTTTCATGAGCACGCGTCTGGCGAATGGCGGGCGTCTTGTTAACAAGGCGAACGCGATGGAATTCACCTTCAACGGCAAGCGGTTGAAGGGGTACGAGGGCGACACGCTGGCGTCGGCGCTGCTGGCCAATGACCAGATGCTGATGGGCCGGTCGTTCAAGTATCACCGCCCGCGCGGGATCGTGGCGTCGGGCGGCGAAGAGCCCAACGGCCTGGTCAACATGGGCCGGGGCGAGACGTTCGAGCCGAACCAGCGTGTCACGACGACCGAGCTGTTCGACGGGTTGGAGGCGACGAGCCAGAACCACTGGCCGAGCCTTGAGTTCGACGTGGGCGCGATCAACACCAAGTTCTCGCGGTTTTTGCCGGCGGGCTTTTACTACAAGATGTTCATCCATCCGCGCCCCTTGTGGAAGCACGTCTATGAGCCGTTCATCCGCCAGTCGGCGGGTCTGGGCAAGGCGCCCAAGGACAAGGATGGCGACAAGTACGAGCATCTTTACGCGTTCTATGACGTGGTGGTGATCGGCGGCGGTGTCGCGGGGCTGATGGCGGCCCGCGCGGCGGGCGCTGCGGGCGCCAAGGTGCTGCTGATGGAGCAGACCGCCGCCTGGGGCGGACGGACGCCTGTGGATGGTCCGCTTTACAATGCGACTGTCAATGATGGGCCTGTGGATAAGTTCGTGGATGAATTGGTCGCCGAGCTGGACGATATGCCCAATGTCGAGATGCGCCTGCGTATGATGGGCGCGGGCGTTTACGATCACGGCTACATCCTGGGGTACGAGCGGGTGAACGATCACAACCCTGGGGCACAAGGCCCGCGGCACCGTTTGTGGCGCATTCGCGCAGGCCAGATCGTGACCGCGACAGGCGCGATCGAACGCCCGCTGAGCTTTGCCGGGAACGATGTGCCCGGCGTGATGCTGGCCTCGGCGGTGCGCGATTACGTCGTAAATTATGGGGTTTCCGTCGGGGACCGTACGGTTGTCGTGACCAACAACGACGACGCCTACCTGACCGCGCTGGCGATGAAGGCGGCCGGTCTGGACGTGCCGGCGATCATCGATGCGCGGGCAGCGGGCGCGGGTGTGCTGGCCGAAAAGGCCAAGGCGGCGGGCATTCGCGTGGAAACCGGCAAGGGCATCGCAAAGGTCAAGGGCGGCAAGCGCGTGACCGGTGTGGGTATCTGTGCACAAGCCGGCGAAGGCTCGGTCCTGGAAGAGATCGCGTGCGACGCGGTTGCCATGTCCGGTGGCTGGTCGCCGGTGGTGCATTTGTGGTCGCATTGCGGTGGCAAGCTGATCTGGGACGAGCAGCAGGCGATGTTCCGGCCTGACCCGGACAAAGCCCCTACAGGGGCGGCGGGCGAGGCCTATGTCTCGACCGCCGGGACGGCCAGCGGCGAGCTGGAGTTGGGCGCGGTTCTGGCCGATGCCGAGGAGGCCGGTCGCGCGGCGGCCAAGGCCGTGGGTAAGACACCGAAGAAGGCGGAGAAACCGAAGGCGGAGGGCGTGCAGAGCAACCTCATTCAGCCGATCTGGATGATGCCGCAGGGCGCGAACGTAAAGCTGCGGATGAAGTCGTGGCTGGATTACCAGAACGACGTGAAGGTCAGCGACGTGCAACTGGCGGCGCGCGAAGGCTATGAAAGCGTCGAGCATGCCAAGCGTTATACCACGCTGGGCATGGCGACGGATCAGGGCAAGCTGAGCAATATCAACGGTCTGGCGATTCTGTCGGATGCTTTGAACCAGCCGATTCCGCAGACCGGGACGACCACGTTCCGCCCGCCCTATACGCCGATTTCCATGGCCTCGATCGCGGGCGAGGCGCGGGGCGAGATATTCCAGCCGCTGCGCAAGACGCCGATGCATGACTGGCACGAGGCGAACGGTGCCTATTGGGAGCCGGTGGGCCATTGGCGGCGTCCCTACACGTTCCGCCAGAGCCCGGGCGAGGAGATCGGTGCCGCGGTGAAGCGCGAGATCAACCAGACGCGCGGGAGCCTTGGGCTGCTGGATGCGTCCACGCTGGGCAAGCTGATCGTGAAGGGGCCGGATGCGGGGAAATTCCTCGATATGCTGTATACCAACATGATGAGCACGCTGAAGCCGGGGCGCTGCCGCTATGGCCTGATGTGCAACGAGAACGGATTCCTGATGGATGACGGCGTGGTGGCGCGGTTGGATGAGGACACGTTCCTGTGCCACACCACCACGGGCGGTGCGGACAGCATCCATGCGCATATGGAAGAGTGGCTGCAGACCGAGTGGTGGGACTGGAAAGTCTATGTCGCCAACGTGACCGAGCAGTATGCGCAGATCGGCGTCGTCGGGCCGAAAGCCCGCAAGACGCTGGAGAAGCTGACCGATGTGGACCTGAGCGCCGAGGCGCTGCCGTTCATGGCGTGGCAGGACATCGACTTTGGCGATGTGAAGGCGCGGGTGTTCCGCATCTCGTTCTCGGGCGAGCTGTCCTACGAGATCGCCGTGCCGGCCAGCCAGGGCCGGGCGTTCTGGGATCAGCTGCTGGAGGCCAGCAAGGAGTTCGGCGTGATGCCTTATGGCACCGAAGGGCTGCACGTGATGCGGGCCGAGAAGGGGTTCATCATGATCGGGGACGAGACGGATGGCACGGTGATTCCGCAGGACCTTGGCATGCAGTGGGCCATCTCGAAGAAGAAGGACGACTATATCGGCAAGCGGGCGCAACAGCGCAGTCATATGGCCGACCCCGAGCGGTGGCAGTTGGTGGGCTTGCAGACGGTTGACGGATCGGTCCTGCCCGATGGCGCCTATTGCGTGGCCGAGGGCGACAACGCCAACGGGCAGCGCAACGTGCAGGGGCGGGTGACCTCGACCTATTATTCGCCGACGCTGGATCGTGGCATTGCCATGGGCCTGGTGAAACACGGGACCGAGCGGATGGACGAGGTGATCGAGTTCGCCAAGGTCGACGGCACCACGGTGCCCACCAGGATTGTCAGCGCGGTCTTTTACGACCCTGAAGGGGAGAAACAGAATGTCTAAGGCTGTCAGTGCTTTGCAAGGCGCAGTTTATCAAGGCTACGTCGAGGTCCGCGAGATGGGCCTGGTGGGCATGATCACGCTGCGCGGCGATCTGTCCTCGGCCAAGATGAAGAAGGCCGTGAAGGAGGCCTGTGGCGTGGACCTGCCGGGGCAGCGCGAGATCGCGGTGTCGGGCGACAAGGGCGCGGCGTGGATGTCGCCGGACGAGTTGTTGCTGATGGTGCCCTATGAGGGCGTCGGGGATGCGCTGGCGGCAGTCGAGAAGGCGCTGAGCGGCGAGCACTTCCTGGCCGTGAACGTGTCGGACGCGCGGGCCGTGTTCCAGCTGAAGGGCAAAGCGGCGCGCGAGATCATCGCCAAGCTGTGCCCGGTGGATATGACACCCGGCGCGTTCGAGCCGGGCATGATCCGGCGGACGCGCATGGCGCAGATCGCGGCGGCGTTCTGGATGCAGGATGCCGATACGATCCGGGTGGTCTGCTTCCGGTCGGTGGCGGAGTATGCGTTCAACCTGCTCAAGGATGCGGCGGAGCCGGGCGGCGAGACGGGGCTTTTCGCGTAAGCGGTCACGCGTCCCGGGTGACGGGGCGCGTGGGGTTTCCGAGGTTCGGTGTGGTGGGTTTAAAACCCACCCTACGCAGACTGCGCGTTCGCCAATCTGCGGTCTGGCACGTGCGCGGCGTGTGCACTTCTGCGCCGACGCACAGCCCATCCGCAGCGCAGGAACAAAACAACAGCCTTGACGTTGATCCCCTAACGCTACCATGTAGTCGCGAAATATCACCTCAAAGAAAAGGGGGCCCGAAATGGCTTTTGAACTTCCCGACCTTCCTTACGCACATGACGCGCTTGCCGGCAAAGGCATGTCGAAGGAGACGCTGGAATACCACCACGACATTCACCACAACGCCTATGTCAACAACGGCAACAAGGCGATCGAGGGGACCGAGTGGGACGGCAAGTCCATGGAAGAGATCATCAAGGGCACCTATGATCCCAAGGCCGTGGCGCAGTCGGGCATCTTCAACAACATCAGCCAGCTGTGGAATCACAACCAGTTCTGGGAAATGATGACCCCGAACGACAGCAAGATGCCGGGTGAGCTTGAGAAGGCGATCAACGACAGCTTTGGCTCGGTCGACAAGTTCAAGGACGAGTTCAAGGCCGCCGGTGGCGGGCAATTCGGCTCGGGCTGGGCGTGGCTGGTCAAGGACACCGACGGCAGCCTGAAGGTCACCAAGACCGAGAACGGCGTGAACCCCGTTTGCTTCAATCAGACCGCGCTGCTGGGCTGTGATGTGTGGGAGCATTCCTACTACATCGACTTCCGCAACAAGCGTCCGGATTACCTGGCGAACTTCCTCGACAACCTCGTCAATTGGGAAAACGTCGCAAGCCGCATGTAAGTGCGGGCGACAAATGAATAATCCTGATTTTAGCCCCCGGCCAGACGGCCGGGGGTTTTCTCGTCGGAGCCATCCCGCATGACCGAAACCGCCAAGGGCGTCGCCGCCATCATCCTGGCCTGCATGATCTGGGGGCTGTCGGGCCTGTTCTACAAGTTGCTGGCCGGGTTGCCGGTGCTGGACGTGCTGGCGCATCGCACGATCTGGGGCGCGGTTTTCTTCTTGTTGGTCCTGAGCGCGCAGGGCCGGGTGGCGGTGCCGTTTCGGGCGTTGCGTTCGGGGCGCACTCTGCGTGTGCTGGCGGCGGCGTCGCTGCTGATCGGGTTCAACTGGATGCTGTTCGTCTGGGCCATCAAATCGGACCAGGCGCTGGAAGCCTCGCTGGGTTATTACATCTTCCCGCTGGTCGTGGTGCTGTTCGGGCTGATGTTCTTTGGCGAACGGCTGGGCCGGGGCGAGACGCTGGCGGTGCTTCTGGCGGCGCTGGCGGTGATCGTGCTGACGGCCGGGCTTGGCGTGGCGCCGTGGATCTCGTTGGGCATCGCGCTGAGCTTCGGGGCCTATGGCGCGGTGAAGAAGCGGCTGGACATGGGGCCGGTGGTGTCAGTCACGGCGGAGTCGCTGTTGCTGGTGGCCCCGGCGCTGGCATGGCTGGCGTGGTCGGCAGCACAGAGCGGGGCGGTGATGGGCGGGTCATGGCCGCTGGCGCTGACACTGATGCTGGCGGGGCCGATGACGGCGACGCCGCTGATCCTGTTCAGCTATGGCGCGCGGCGCATCGACTTGGCGAGCGTGGGCGTGCTGTCCTACCTCAATCCCAGCCTGCAATTCGCCGTGGCGGTCGTGATATTCGCCGAGCCTTTCACAGGCTGGCACATGATTGCCTTTGCCATGATCTGGGCCGCACTGGCGCTTTACAGCCTGGCGCGCTGGCGTTACCGGCCCGTCGCGCCGAGGCCGTCCATCAGGTCCTGAACCGTGTCGACGACGTTCGTGTAGTCGCGCAAGGAGGCGTCGGCGAAACCCTCGTCGATGACATGGTCGATAAGTTGGATGAGCTTTGTCCAGTAGCTTTCTGTATTCAGTAGAAAAACCGGCTTTTCATGCAGGCCGATCTGGCGCCAGGTGAGAACCTCGAAATACTCGTCCAATGACCCTGCGCCGCCCGGCAGGACCACCACCGCGTCGCAGTTCATGAACATGACTTTCTTGCGCTCGTGCATGGTCTCGGTGACGATGTAGCGGGTGAGGTCGGTCTTGCCGACTTCCCATTTCACCAAGTGATCGGGGATGACGCCGAAGGTTTCGCCCCCCGCCGCCTGGGCCGCGCGCGCCACGGCGCCCATCAGGCCCACGTCGCCCGCGCCATAGACCAGCCGCATATCATGGTTCGCAAGTGCGGTGCCGAGGTCCGTGGCGGCGGCCTCGTAGGCCGGGCTGCGTCCCTTGCGTGAGCCACAAAAGACACAGACGGAACGCTTGGACATGAAATCACCAAAGGCTGAAGGGGCTTGTTTTGACCGTTCTAGCCCGTGTTGCTAAACTCTCGCAACCGCAGAGCTGTCGCGCGGTTGGGGGAAATGTACATGAGCAAGCTGTCTGGCATGACAGGGGGGCAAGGGATCTGGATCGCCGGGGCGGTCGGAGCGGCGGTCGTCGTGGGTGGGTTGATCGCGGCCGGGATGTTCGGCCCGGGCGAGGATGCGCCGCAGCCGGCGGGCCTGAGCGCGCCCGAGGCGCAGCCCGACGGCCAGAGCGGCGAGACCGCAGAGGCCGCGCCGGAGACCGAGGCGGAACAGGCGACGACCGACGCTGGCGACGCAGAAAGCGAAGCGGTCACGGAAAAGGCCGAGACCCAACCCACTGAACCCGCACCCGAGATGCCGGGGCCGCCGAAGGTCAACACCTTCCGGCTGGACCCGGATGGCCAGATGCTGGTGGCCGGGCGGGCCGAGCCGGGCTGGGAGACCTCGATCCGGCTGGACCGCGATGTGCTGCGCAGTTTCGTGCCCGAGGGCAACGGCGAGTTCGTGGAGTTCGTGACGGTTGATCCGAGCGAGGAGCCGCGTGTTCTGTCGCTGAGCATGCGTTCGCCCGAGACCGGCGAAGACGTTGAAAGCGAAGGGCAAATCATCATCGCACCGCTGCGCGCGGCAAAGCAGCCGGACGCGGCGGCGCCCGAGCCGACGTCGGGGGACACGGTCGCGGGG
>NZ_JASHIN010000047.1:0-16423 GCF_030733705.1 Roseovarius sp. MMSF_3298 | reverse complement strand
TCCGCCAGAAGCATCCCGCAAAACGGCCCAGCCGCGATCTGGCAAATCTCGACCACGCGAACGCCGGCCAGCGGAAGGGATTGCGGTTCGTTCATCAGGTTTCCTTTCGTGTTTGCAGCGCGGCAGACGCCTCTTCCGCCGCCGTCGTCACCATCTTCGCAAGTTCCGGAATGCGGGTCTCGGTCACCCTATCCGCGGGACCTGCGATGGACAGCGCCATCCGGACACGTCCGTTCAGGCCATAGATCGGTGCGCCGATCGCACAGACCCCGCCGCGCCATTCGCCGCGATTGATCGAATAGCCCCGGTCGCGGGTGGCTTTCATATCCTCCACCAGTGCATCGAGATCGGTGATCGTCTCATCGCTCTGCGCGACCGGCTCCAGCGCGCGCCATCGGGTTTCCCCATCTGGATCGAAGGCCAGGATCGCCTTGCCCGTCGCCACGCAATAGGCCGGCGCACGCTCCCCCACGCGGGTGAAGGTGCGCACCGCTTCCGGGCTGTCCAGCCGATGCAGGTACAGGACTTCGTCGCCGTCGATCAGGCCAAGGATCACCGTCTCGCGGCTATCGTGGCGCAGCCGCTGCATTGCCGGAAGGCACGGATTGATCCAGTCGGGCTGCTCCGACCGCATCATCGCGACCTCCCAAAGACGCAGTGTTGCGCCATAGCGAACCGTTTCCGGGTCCTGCTCGACGTACCCTTCCTCGATCAGAGTGTGCAGCAGGTGGTGAGCGTTTGTCTTGCTAAGCTCGGCCACGCGGGAAATATCGCCTAGGCTCATTGCGCCGCGCGCCGACAATATCTCGATAAGGCGCAGCCCTTTGCGCAGCGTGGTATCCCGGCGCGGCGCCGCTTTCGGCTTCGATGCCGCGGAGTCCGCTTCTGCTGACGCAGCTGTCTTTCTGTCTTTCATCATCTCTCGTTCCTTTTTTCAGCCATCCAGACTGGGGTGGTGCAGTCCATCATAGCTGAATAGGTGCGAAGTGTTCGAGAACTGCAAACGGGCCCTCTCCGGGAACGCCCGGATATTCCGGCATGGCACGGATCCGGCCCCGCAACTTGCCCAGGAAAGTGGAAATCAGGCCGCAGGCCGCAAAGGATGTGTATCGAGGTTTTCGCTGTTTCTGGGTGGCTAGACGCGATCACGAGGGATTCCGTTGTTCTTCAAGCGTGAACGCCTTTTCACATACATTAATGGTTTTTGACTGTAAACCCTGAGATTGACGCTCCTGGAAGGCACTAATTGACATTCAAATGAGACGCCCCGGAATTGCCGGCGCATCCACGCGCGCTTCGACTTGACCGACAAGTACCTCATCGCAATCACCAGCGAGTGGAGATGAGACAAGAGACCGGGACCAAACAGAGTCAGGCCGAAAAGGCCATGAACCGGCTCAGCATGTTGGCACCTATGGCCATCACAAAGATCGCACTGCATATCTGGAGCGTCTCGAGGCCGCCCTGTTTCATCAGTTCGAAGCACATGGTGCGCTTCACCGGCGTGATCAGGATGGTCATGGACGCGCCCACGGCCCCGGCCACGAAAAGCTGGCTGATCGGCACCCGGGCGATAATGCCCTGGAGGATGCAGAGGATCGAGGGGGGATCAGCGCGCGCTAGGTGAAGACGGCAAAGAGCAGTGCGGCGAGGAAATGCAGCACCTTATGGATCGTCTCCGGCAGCGGCCGCGTCACCACGTCCACCGCGATATGGGCGTTCCGGCTTTTCGGCCAGGAAGAGGGGCAAAAAGCAGATGGCGACCATCTAGTACTGCGAGCCGATAGGAATGGTGCCGGGCAGCGGACTGTTGAAGAACGCCTGCGCACGCTTGGCCTTGTCGATCCCATTGCCCGCGCGGGGGTCGCGTGAGCACCCGGCGGCGCGCCGCCGGGGTCGAAACGCCTGTCGGCGACGGTCAGGGGGTCAGCACGGCGCGGCCGATGACCTTGCCCTTCTCCAGGTCTGTGATCACGGTATTGGCGTCGTGCAGATCATGTGCGCGGGTGGGGATCCGCCCCAGCTTGTCATCCATGGCCATGCTCATCAGATCGCGAAACTCGGTCAACGATCCGACGCAGCTGCCGACGATCCGCGCCGACTTCCAAGTGATGTAGGGGATGCGCCAAGGCGTTGCGCCGCCGTAGAGCCCAACGAGCACAAGCGTGCCCGCCTTGCTCAGGGCTTCGAAGCCCAGTTCGGTGGTCTTGGGGTTCCCCACGAAGTCGATCACGCATTTGACCGATCCGCCGCAGGCGCGCTGCACTTGCGCGACGGCATCCGTGGCGGCGCCGTCGATGGCAGCACCGGCGCCGGCGGCAATTGCTGCCTCGCGCTTGGCCGGATCTACATCCACGACGACCGGCGACCGGGCCCCGAGCGCCTTGAGAATTTCGATCGCCATAAGTCCAAGCCCGCCGGCGCCGATGATGACGACCGTTTCCTCCGCGACCTGCGGACGTATCTTGTTGATCGCGCCGAAGGCAGTCAGCCCCGAGCAGGAAAGTGGCGCGAGGTAGAGCGGATCGCGGGTGCCGATGTCGACCAGGTAGCGGGAATGGCGCACCTTGATATGCGAGGCAAAGCCGCCCTCGAGCTGCACGCCGATGAAATGCGGCTGGGTACAGAGATGCTCGTCACCGGTCTTGCAGGTGTCGCACATGCCGCAGCCCTGCCAAGGGTAGACAACGACCTTGTCACCCAGGCTGACCCCGGTCGCGCTGTCACCCATGCCGATGACCTCGCCTGCGATCTCGTGGCCGAGGATGCGGGGCAGCGGCCTGCCGCGGTCGACGATCTCGCCGTTGCCCACGTCATAGCCCCCAGCCTTCATGTGGACGTCGCTGTGGCAGACCCCGCACGCGGTGATACGCAGGACGATCTCGTCCCCCGCGGCCTCGAGATCCGGGCGCTGCATAAGCTCCATATCCGCCTCGAATTTGACGACGCATTGGCATTCCATCTTCTGTCTCCTCTCCTGTAAACCTCAGAACTGGCTGTCGAACTTGTTGATGCGGTAGGCTTCCATCCCCTCCGACCCACCGGCGCTGCCCCAAGCCGCTGTCCCGGCGACCGCCGATCGGCGAACCGAAATAGACGAATCCAAAGGTGTTGTTGTCGACCATCCCGGCGTCGATCCGCGTGGCGGCTGACCGGGCGCGATCTTTCGAGCCGTTGAAGACGTAGCGACCAAGCACAAAGCCGGTGCCATTGGACGCCGCGTAGGCATCCTCGCCCCCGGCAAAGCGGTTGCAACGCTGCGAGTCACAGGGTTCGTCACCTCGATGGTAACGGGCGGCTGCCGCAGCCATGCACCGTCCGCAAACAGGGCCGGATCACTAAAACTGATCGTCACTGGGCCCCGTTTTTCTATATTTCAGAATTATATATCATATTTTGGAACACGCTATGCTACAGACGCGACCGGCGTCAAGCGGTTCCTTCAACCTTGACCGCGGCGCTCTCGGCAGTTGATGGCCGAAGTGAGCGGACGCCATTCCCGCTTGACAATGATCACATGTTCCAAATAACAAAAACATGTTCTACCATACGTAACTCAAAGACCTGTCGGAATGACCTGCTATCTTCGCACAGATCAGTTCCGGCCGGACGCAGAGCCAAAGCAGCACGAGGAAGAGACGATGAAGGATCAGATCAATGAAGACGGCCTGACGGTTCGCGCCCGCGATGCCGAGGGCAATCCCCAGATGGCCGAGGGCCGCCTGCCGGAGGGCGGCGGGATCACCCAGACCGACGATTTTTTCATCGTTCACCACTACGCCCCCCACAAGGTCGGCAGCGAGGACTGGTCGCTCGAGGTGACGAAGCCGGACGGGTCGACCGCGAAACTCGTGCTGGCGGATATCGAGGCGCTGCCAAAGCGCGAAGTCACGGCGCTGCTGGAGTGCGCCGGGATGAGCCGCGGCTTCCTGCCCGACAAGACCCCGGGCACGCAATTCGGGCACGGCATGGTCGGCACGGCAACGTGGCGCGGCCCGCGACTGTCGGACGTGCTTGATCACTTGGGGGTGCGCGACGGGTTCGAATGCGTGATCCTGCGGGGCGGCGACGAAGGCGTGACCCAGCCCGAGAACATGCATTCCGATTTCTCCAAGGGCCTGCCGAAAGAGAAGGCGCTGGACGGCTCCACCATCCTCGCCACCGAGATGAACGGCGCGCAACTGCCCTGGCTTCACGGCGGGCCGGTGCGGCTGGTGGTGCCCGGCTGGTTCGGCGTCTGGTGGGTAAAATGGCCGTGTAAGCTCGAATTTTCGACCGACCGGACCTACGGTGGCTTCTGGCAGAAGGAACGCTACACCTATCAGGATACGTCTGGCAGCATCACCGGCGTGGTTGGCCCGGGCCTGCCGCGCGCGATCATCCAGTCCCCCGAGGATGGCGACAAGGCCACGAAGGGCGGCAGTGTTTCCGTTTCGGGCATCGCCTGGGCCGGGGATCAACCGGTGGAAAAGGTCGAGCTGAGCCTCGACGGCGGCAAGACCTGGACCGCGGCCGAGTTGGGCGCAGACGAGGGTCCCTTCGTTTGGCGGACCTGGCGCGCCGAGGTTACGCTCGACGGACCGCCCGGCTACAACTTCCTGTCGGCCCGCTGTACCGACGTCTCGGGTCGGGTCCAGCAGACGCAGAGCGCGGCCAACCGGCTAGGCTATGGCAACAACGACATCCAGACGATCCGGCTGAACGTCACCGCCTGATCGCGACGCGCACAGCGGATCCCCCGACCGGCGAAACGCGGCAGGGCGCATGCAGAAAATCTCGAGGACACATGAACAGCATAGAAACCACCACGGCAGATGACGACGGCATTCGCGCGCTGCTGAACCCGCGCTCCGTCGCCATCGTCGGCGCATCCGAGGATCAGGCCAAGTTCAGTGGAAGGATCACGCATTACCTGCTGAAGCACAGCTATGCAGGCGATGTCTACCTGATCAACCCCTCACGCGAGACCCTGTTCGGGCGACGCGCCTATCCCTCGCTCGACGACCTCCCGGCCACACCCGACGTGGTGCTAATCGGCACGCCGAAGCCGACGATCGCGGGCATGATCGACAAGGCCGGGCAGCGCGGGGCCAAGGTGGTGGTCGTCATCTCCAGCGGTTTCGCGGACGCGGGCGATAAGGAAGGCGAAGCGGCGCTTGCAGCGCTGGCGAAGTCGCACGGGATGCGCTTGATCGGGCCGAACGTCATGGGCTTTGCCAGCCCGGTCAACAACCTGGCGATGATGTCCTCGCACGTCTTGAAGGTCGACAGGCTGCGCACCGGCAACATCGGCATCGTCAGCCAGAGCGGCGGTGTCCTCAGCGCCCTGATGGACTTCGTGGAGCAGCACGGGTTCGGCATCTCGCACGCCTTTCCAACCGGCAATCAGGCGGACGTCGATTTCTGCGACCTCGTCGGCGGGCTGGTCGACGATCCGATGACGCAGGTGATTTGCACCTATGTTGAGGGCCTTAGCTCTCCCTCCCGCTTCATCGAGACGGCGCGGCGCGTGCGCGCATCGGGCAAGACTTGGCTGATGATGAAATCAGGCCGGACCGAGGCCGGGATGGAGGCCGCCTTTTCCCATACCGCGAGTCTTGCTAGCAGCCACGACGCCTTCACCAACATCTGCCGCGACAACGGGATCGTGCTGTTCGACGACTTCGAATCGTTTGTCACCGCGACCCTGCTTGTCTCGCACAGCCCAGCGGCGCGGATCGACCGGATCGGTGTGGTCTCTCCTTCGGGGGGAAGCTGCGTCATGACCGCCGACCTGTTCAGCGACATGGACCTGCCAATGGCCGAGTTCGGCCCCGCGACCCGCGCGGCCCTGCCGGCGTACTTTCCCGACGACATGACGAACCCGGTGGATACCGGCGCGGCCGTCAAGGATCCGATCGTGGGTGCCAACGGTCCCGTGACGCAGGCTATCGTGCAGGACCCGGCGGTCAGCCTGCTGCTGGGTGTGATCAGCACCTGTCCCGACGTCCGGCTGGTCTCCCAACTGGTGGCCGATGGCGCGGGTGATACGCCACATCTGCTGGTGATCCAGCCCGCCGCGATGGCGGACGAGGCGCGTGCCTACCTGCGCGAGAATGCCATCCCCTATACTGACAGCCTGCACGGCGCGGCCCGCGCCATCCGCGCCCTGCGCGCTGCGGGCACAAGGACGGCCCGCACGGCCGCCACCCGTCCGGAGGGCTGCGCCCTGCCCGCGGACCTGCCTTCCGGACCGTTGGACGAGAAGGCGGCCAAGGCCCTGCTGGAAAGCTACGGCATCCGCACCAACACCGGCAGGCTGGCTACCGACGCCGAGAGCGCGCGGGGCATCGCCGCCGGGTTGACCGCGCCGCTTGTGCTCAAGGTCGTGTCGCCGGACGTCGTGCACAAAGCGGATGTCGGCGGCGTGATGCTGGACATCGACGGCCCCGAGGCGATGGCCGATGCTGTCCGCGCGATGCGCGCCCGGCTGGAACAGACCGCACCGGATGCCGAAATCCACGGCTTCCTAGTGCAGGAACAGGCCACCGGCCTCGCCGAGGTAATGATCGGGGTACAGCACGACGACCTCTTCGGCGCGATGATCATGGTGGGCGCAGGCGGTGGGCTGGTGGAACTGCTGGCCGACGTGGCCACGGCGAGCGTCCCGGTGTCCCCGGAAGACGCCAAGCGGATGCTGGGAACCCTGAAGATCGCGCGTATCCTCGAAGGCGTCCGGGGGCAGCCTCCACTGGACATGGACGCCGTCGCCGACGCGATTTCCCGGACAAGCTGGCTGGCGCACGACCTGGGCGGCCGCCTGTGCGAGCTGGACATCAACCCCCTGTTCGTTGCCGAGGCGGGCAAAGGGGCCGTTGCGGTGGATGCCCGGGCGCTGATGGCCCCCGCGACCGCCTGATCGGCTCTTCGCCGGACGATGCCCCTGTGAAGGAGACGCATGTGACCAACTCTCCCCCTCTGGCCGGAATAACGGTACTCGACCTGTCCCGACTGCTACCGGGTCCGCTCGCGACACAGCACCTTGCCGATTACGGCGCGGAGGTGATCAAGATCGAGGAGCCGAAGCTGGGCGACTACGCCCGCCGGACCGACAGCGCGGGCAAGCACTCTGCCATTTTCAACGCCTTGAATCGCAACAAGCGGTCAGTAGCACTCGACCTGAAGTGCGAGGCGGACCGCGCCCTGTTTCTGACACTCTGCGAGACCGCCAATCTGGTGGTCGAGGGCTTCCGGCCCGGCGTCATGGACCGCCTCGGGCTGGGCTATGACGCGCTTGCCGCGCGGAACCCGGCCATCGTGATGTGCAGCATCTCGGGTTATGGCCAGACCGGGCCGAACCGGCTGCGGGCCGGTCATGACATCAACTACCTCGCCGCCTCCGGCGTGTCGGATCAGACCGGCGCGGCGGGCGGCCCCCCGGCGTTGTCGAACTTCCAGATAGCGGACCTCGCAGGGGGCACACTGGCCGCCGGCATGGGGATGATGATTGCCCTCTACGACGCCGCGCGGACCGGTCGGGGGCGGCACGTCGACGTTTCGATGACCGACGCGGCCTTTACTCACACGGTTATGCCTGTGGCCGACACGGTCCAGCACGGGCGGCCGCCGGAACGGGGCCGGGGCCGGCTATCCGGTGCTTTCCCGGGCTACGGCTATTACGAGACGTCCGACGGGCGCTACATGGCTGTGGGCGCGCTTGAGGCAAAGTTCTGGAAGGTGCTGGTCAACGCGCTGTCCCGCCCGGACCTCGAATCCTGCGGACTGGGCACGCCCGAACAGCAACGACATGCCCGGTCCGAGCTCGAGGCGATCTTCCGCGGGCGCACGCAGGCCGACTGGGCCAAACATTTCGCGAATCACGACTGCTGCGTAAACGCCGTTCTCACCACGGAGGAGGCCCTCGCCTCGGCGCAGGTGCAGGCCCGTGGGCTGGTGCTGGAGGAAGGCAAGCTGGCGCCGCCGGTCCGCATGTCGCGGTTCGAGCCGGCGATCACGCGCCCGGTGCCCGACCTCGGGGCCGACACGGCGGAGGTCCGGCAGCGGGCCGGGGGCGAGACTACGCGCTAGAGCAGACGCGCCCTGCCGTGACCGTCAGGCCCAGATGTTGGGGATGCTGTCGCCAGAAAAGCCCGAAATGAACTGTTTGGCCGTGCCGGTCTCGAGATCGAAGACCGACCTCGGCACCTTCCCGATATTCGCGCCATAGATGTGGATGCTGATCGACACCCGGTCATCGTAGGCGTTGCGAACCTTGTGGACGTCGCCGATGTCGGGCGATACCATGTCGATCATGCCGGGATCGAGCCGTTCCTCGCCGGTGCAGACCATCGGCGCCCCTTCTGCGGGCGGTTCATAGCTCTGCGCGACTTCCGCGCCGCGCAGCATCCCGATCATGCCCCAGACGGTGTGATTGTGGATCGGTGTCTCCTGTCCCGGCCCCCAAACAAAGCTGACCACCGAGAACCGCTCGAAGGGATCGCAGTGCAGCAGGTACTGCTGGTAGAATTCGGGGTGCGGGCGGGCACAGGCTTGGGGCAGCCAGTCATCCGAGGAGATGAGCGTGGCGAAGGGCGCCTGCAGGGTCTCCAGTATCTCGGACTCGGCGGCGCCTCCATCCAGTGTCTCGGTCGCCTTGCGTATGAATGTCCTGAGCAGCGCCGTCATTCTTTGGCCTCCCATTAGAGTTCTCGGCCCGGATCGCCGGGCCATGTTCGTCAAGGCCGGGCGGGCGACGCAGCGCAGCCCTTGGACGCACGATGGTTTTCATCGGCGGACCAAAAGTGCGGGTCCGGCTACCGCCTTGCAGATCGATCTCGGACAGGAGACCATCAATTCTGTCTGCAATGCCCAACACGTTCGCCATACCAGCCTTTACTTTCACAATACAGAATGCATTTCTATAAAATGGAATTTCGTTGTGGTGTCAATGGAGGACTGGATGACTCGAGAGATGGCTGTTGCAGTCCGGGTGGGCGGGGGCCTTGACGGCAATCATCGGGCCCGGCCGGCTCGCGCGATTTGTCGGGCCGGCAATGACGCGTAACCTGTCTGACCGTCCCGATCCCGTCGATCTCGATACCGCTTTGAAGTGTGGGTCTGCGACCGGATCGCCAATCTGGCCAACCGGGAGAGTGCGCTCGGCACGCACATGAGTTGCATCGAGGCCCGGCGGATCGGCTACGAGGGCTATGGAAGGGACATCGATGCCCTTGTGCGAAGTGCCGCCGTGTCCGGGCTCAAGGAAAGGATCCGACGCTACAGCGAGCGCGCCCGGGTCACTCGCAAGGCGACAGTGTGACACGCTTTCCATCCGTGGAGAAGAAATGCTATTCTCACACTTCAGTCAAAAAGGAATATACATTTGGCGGACAAGGCTTTCGTTAAAGGATTGAAACTCCTTTCTGCGCTTTCCGAGAGCGGCGGACCGAGAACGCTGACCAGTCTCGCTGATCAGCTGGGTCTGACGAAAAGCAATACGCATCGCCTGCTGCACACTTTGATCGAAGAGGGGTTCGTCAAGCAGGACGGCGAAAAGGGACTTTATTCCGCGACGCTGCGCTTGTGGGAAATGGGATCGCGCATCGTGGCCGATCTTGACCTGATGGGAATAGCGCGCACTCCGATGCAGGAATTGTCCGACAAGGTGGGCGAAACCATTCACCTGTCGGTTCTCGATGGGCTCGAGGTGATTTACGTTGACAAGATCGAGGCCACGCAGGCGGTCCGCGCCTATACCAATATTGGCGCGCGCGCGCCCGCTTGGGCGGTGGCCACAGGCAAGGCGATGCTGGCCCATATTCCCGCGGCCGAGGAGGCGCTGATTGCCTCCGCCCGTCGAAAAAGGTTCTCGCCCAAGACGCTGGTGACCAAGGACAGTCTGCGGGCCGAATTCGCGCGCATTCGCGAGACCGGCATCGCCTTCAACAACGGGGAATGGCGCCCGGACGTCTGTGGCGCCGCCTCACCGATCCGGGACGCCCGTGGGTCCGTCATCGCGGCGCTGGGGATCTCCGGGCCGGCGATCCGGCTGAACGCGGAACGGCTCCAGGGCCTTGCCCCGGCGGTCATCTCGGGGGCACTGACCATGTCTCGGGCGCTGGGGTGGCAGGGACAGGACTAACTCGTCCTCCGCCGTCCATCGGTTTCCGCCCTGCTTGCTGATTCCGAGATTGCGCTGTCATGCCGGCCCGCGGGTCGGAAAATCTGCGACAACGACAACGCGAGCTGGAACAGCACCACCAGCGTCGTCACCCCATAGAAGAAGATCGCGATGCCACTGGAGAAGAAAACGGTCAGGTCGCCGCGGGATATGATCAGCACGCGCTGCAGGTTGTCCTCCAGCAGCGGCGAGAGCACGAAGCCAATTAAGAAAGCCGCCTCCGACACCCGAAGCGCCCGGAAGGCAAGCCCGACGAAGCCGGCGAAAAACATGACCCAGACGTCGAACATGGAGTTGGAAATGGCGTAGGATCCGACCACGGTCAGCACGATGACCATCGGGAAAAGGATCGCGCGGGGCACCTCGACGATCCGGCGGATCAGCGGCACGCCGAAGCGCCCGACCACGAGGATCACACCGGATGACACCAGCAGCGCGACATAAAGCGCGTAGACGAAGCTGATGTTGTCTTGGAAAAGGTTCGGCCCCGGCGCGAGGCCGTGGAAGAAGAAAGCCCCCATCAGCATTGCGGTGATCACGTCGCCGGGAATGCCGAGCGCCAGCAATGGTATCAGGGTCGAGGCTCCGGTGCCCGAATTGGCGCTTTCCGCCGCGGCCACGCCCGACAGGGCGCCTTGGCCGAATTCCTTGCGGTCCGGCGCCGTCTTGCGCGCGATAGCGTAGGAGGCGAAGGTCGAAGGCGTAGCGCCGACCCCGGGGATCGCGCCCAGCACAATGCCGACAGCGCTGCCACGCAGGATTGTCGGTAGCACGATGCGGAAGTTCGCCCGCGACAGGCGTCCCCGCTGCTCCGGTTTTCCGGAGATTTCGATCTCGGCCTCCTTCGCCGGACGGAAATAGTATAGCAGGATATCCGGCAGCGCGAAGAGCCCCACCAGCAGCGGCAGGAAGGCGATCCCGTCGTAGAGGTTCGGCTGGCCGAAGGTGAACCGTTCGGTTCCGTAGATCAGGTCCAGCCCTACGGTGCCCGCGAAGAGCCCCAGCGCCCCGCCAATCACGCCCTTCAGCAGGCCCGCGTTCGACACCGCCGCAATGATCGTCAGCGAGAAGATGACCAGCGCCAGCAGCTCGACCGGGCCGAAGCGCAGACCGAAGCGGGCCAGCATACCGGCCAGCAGAATTAGCGCCAGAACCGAGATCAAGTCGCCGATGAAGGAGGCCCAAAGCGCAGTGTCCAGCGCCTCTCCGGCGCGGCCCTTGCGGGCCAGTGGATAGCCCTCGAGCATGGTACAGGCGGCGGCGGGCGATCCGGGCACGTTCAGCAATATGGCCGAGATCGACCCGCCGAAAAGCCCCCCCTTGGTGATACCCAGGAGCAGGACGATGCCCGCCAGCGGGTCGAAGAACAGCGTGAACGGCAGCAGGATGCCGATGGCCATGGTGATCGTCAGCCCCGGTATCGCACCAATGATCGCGCCCAAGATGACTCCGAGCGGCAGATAGACGAATATCTGCCAGTTCAGCAAGAGGTCCAGAGACGCCCCCAGATTTTCCATTATGATCTCCTCAGAAGAGGTCAGGCAGCCGGTTCGGCAACGGGATGCGGGCGATCTCGATGAACAAAACGTGCACGGTGGAACTGAACAGGATCGACAGCACGAGGCTGCGTAACGGTCCCAGCCGCGACTTGAACAGCAGCAGGCCGAAGACGAACAAGAACACCGTCAACGCAGTGCCCAGCACAGGCAGAAGCAGGAGCAGGCCGGCGAAAGCCGCGATGAAGACGATGCCGCGCAGCGGCGACATCGCCCCCAGCGATAAGCCCTCCTGTCCGCCGACGAAGATGCCGGCGAAAATGATGCACAGGCTGACCGCGACCACCACCCAAGCCAGCAGGCGTGGCAGGTCCTGTGGACTGAGCGAATTCGGCTGCACATAGCCGGGTGCCCTGATCCCCATGGGGATCAGGACGAACACAAGGAACAGACCGAGGCAGAGCAGGACCAGTCCGGGAAAGAGTCTCGATAGCATGTCGCTGTCTTTCCTCGGAAACGTCTATTGCTGTGCCAGATTCAACCGCTTGAGCGTTTCAGCGAAGAATGCGTGGTTGTCCCGCAGTTCCTGCCCGAAGGTCTCCGCGTCCCTATAGTCCGCGACGAGCCCCAGCTTTTCGAACCGTTCCAGAACGTCCTGGCGCTGCACGGCCTCCTCGACCGCGGCCTGCATCCCGTCGAGCGCTTCCTGCGACATGCCCGCCGGTGCGACGACACCGTACCAGATGATCGACTGCAGGTCTGCAAAGCCGGCCTCGGCCAGCGTCGGCACGTCCGGCAGGCCGTCCCAGCGTTCTTCCTTGAGGACGGCCATCGTCTTGACCGCGCCGGCCTGGCCCTGCGCCAGCAGCGGGCTGTAGTCGAACGCTGCATCGATATGTCCGCCCACTAGGCTGTTGACCGCCTCATTCGATCCTTTGAAGGGCACGTGGGTGGCCTGCGAGCCGGTCATGTCCTTGAGCAGCTCGATGTAGAGATGCGTGGTGGAGCCGACACCGGCGGATCCGAAAGTCACCTCGCCGGGATGTTCGTTCATGTAAGCGACGAATTCCTCCATCGTGTCGACCGGGAAGTTGGGTCGCAGCGCAAGCGAGCCGATGGCAACATTCATCTTGGCGACGGCCTGAATGTCCTCGAGCGGGTCGTAGGAGACCGGGCGCATGTTCGGCGCGATGGTCAAGGTAGCATTGGGCGTAATACCGAAGACGCTGCCGTCCGCCGGGGCCGCGGCCAGGCGCGTCATCCCGATGGTGCCGCCGGCGCCGCCGATGTTCTCGACCGTGATCGACACGCCAAGAATTTCCTCCAGTGCAGGCACGATCGCCCGGGCAGCGTTGTCGGTGGTGCCACCGGGATTGTACGGAACCAACACCCGCAGATCTCCCGTCGGCCATTCCGCCCGCGCCTCACCAACGGCGAGCGTTCCCGCAACCAGCAGCCCGGCCGTGGCGGCGGCCACAAATCTCCCTACAAATCTCAGCATTGTCTTCCTCCCTTTGAATGAATGCCCGCGACTGGGTCCTCCGCCCTGCCGCGACCTTCCCTACTGCCCGGTGAACTCGGGCATTCTCTTCTCCCGCGAAGCGGCCAGGCCTTCGTTCTTGTCGTCGCTCGCGTTGATCCGGTCGAATTCCACCCTGGCCTGCCACATCCGCTCCGCGGGGCAGGTCGTGATCGTCCCGTCGAGGACGTGGGTCTTCAGCGTGGCCAGCACCATGGGCGCCATGGCTGCCATGGATTGAGCCATTTCCAGCGCCACCTCGATGTGCTGGCCGTCCTCGACGATGCGGTTTACCAGCCCCATCTCATAGGCGCGACGGCCGGGCACCGGTTCGGCCATCAGCATGATCTCCATCGCGAGCTTGGTGGGAATGCGCGAGGCCAGCGTGGCCACGATCCCGCCAGTAAAGCCCAGCTTCGCCTCGGGATATGAGAACCGCGTACTCTCGGTCGCGACGCAAAGGTCGCTCATCGCGGCCATGACCAGCCCGCCGCCGACGCACCAACCGGTGACGGCCGCAATGATCGGTTTCTTCGTGCGGATGCCCAGCCCCGGTGCGCAGCGCCAGAAATCGGGAATATCATGGAGATCAGCCCCGGCGCAGAAGGCCCGGTCGCCTTCGCTGGTCAGGATGGCGACACGCTGATCCGAGGCATCGAACTCCTCGAAGGCTTCCTGCAGCGCAAGGGCGACCGGCGTGTTGATCGCGTTCATCTTCTCCGGCCGGTTGATCGCGATGATCGAAACCTTGCCTTCTTTGCGTACCGTTACGACACTCATCTTATCCTCTTTCCTTTCAGTCGTTGTTGTCTGCCATGAGGATGCGCGCATCGACCGCTACGCACCCTTCCCCCGCCTTGCGCAGCAGAAGCGGGTTGATATCCAGTTCGCGGAACCCCGGCCCCGCCAGCGCCGCAAAATGCGAGACTCGGACGATCGCATCGACCAGGGCCGCACGGTCCAGCGGGCCACTTCCGCGGAAGCCAGCCACCATCGGCGCGATGGCCAGGCGGTCGATCATCGCCTCCGCCGTTCCGGCATCCACCGGCGCCGAGGCGAGCGAGACGTCGGCCAGCAGTTCCACGAGGATGCCCCCGGCACCGATCATCACGACCGGCCCGAAGTCGTCATCGTTGCGGGCCCCGACGAGCAATTCCAACTCGCCCTCCTGCATGGCCTGGACCGAATAGCCTTCGATCCGGGCGTCGGGCCGCTCGCGGCTTATCCGTGCGCCCATTTCCGTCACCGCTGCCGCGACCGCGTCGGGACCATTCAGGTTCAGCCTCACACCGCCCGCGTCGGACTTGTGCACGATCTGCGGCGAGACGATCTTGACCACCGCCGGGCCGTCGAACCCGCCGGCAATGCGCCGTGCCTCCTCCGCGTCGAGGGCGATACCCCCGGCGTTCACCGGCAGCCCGATCCCTTTCAGCACCTCCTTGGAGCGGTCTTCACTCAACGCGCCGAAGAGGTTTTTCGGCAGTTCCATGCCCTCTGGCTGGCTCGGCAAGGGACGCACGCGCATTTCGCGTAGCGCCATCCAGCCCTGCAGGGCGCGGATACCGGTGTCCAGCGTATCGACGATGACCTGCCCACGCGCCTTCAGGCGGTCGCGCGCCTCGTCGGCAGCAGCGCCGGGGAACATGATCATGATGTTCGGCATCTCCTGCCCTTCCTTCCGGGCGGCATCGATTCCGTCGGCATAGGCCTCGCAGACATCTGCGAGCGCGGGCACGGTCGTCACCGCCGTCATGCCGAAAGCGACACCGGGGTCGCGGCACAGGGCAGTGGCGCTGGCGCGGACCGTGTCGGCATTGCGGGCGCCGCCGGCGGTGGCGTCGATGGGGTTGAGACGCGCGGCCTCGGGCAGGTACTCGGCAAGCGTGGCCCGCGTGCCGTCGGACCATTCCGCCAACGGCAAGCCCGCTTCGGTCAGCCGGTCGGCCAGCACCGTGGTGCCGCCGCCCGAGAAGCTGAGCCCGCCAACCGCGCCAGGCTTCGGCGCACCGGAAGCGCCTAGAACCGCCGCCAACGTGATCATGGCGTCGAGGTCATCCATCGGCAACACGCCGTTCTCGCGACAGATCGTGTCGAACACCTTGTAATTGCCGGACAGCGACGCGGTATGGGAAAAGGCGGCCGCCGCGCCGGAGGCGGTGCGTCCGGCCCGGACCACCAACCACGGCTTGCCCGCGGCCCGGGCCCGGCGCGCCGTCTCGACGAAGCGGGGGGGAGCCTTCAGTCCCTCGATGTAGCTGGTGATGACCCGCGTCGCCGGATCGTCGATGGCGAAATCGACGAAATCGCAAAGCTCTAGGTCAGCCTGGTTCCCAATCGAGAACAGGTGCGAGAACCCGATACCCATTTCATTCGCCTTGTCGAACAGGGTTGCCATCATCGCGCCCGACTGGCTCGTGAAGGCGATGCTTCCCGACTTCAGGTCGTCGATGAAGAAGGCGGGAGAGGACGAGACACAGAGCCTTGCGCCGGGACTCACGAAGCCGAGGCAGTTGGGGCCGATCAGTCGGATGCCGTTCTGGCGGGCGATTGCCAGCACCTCGGCCTCCAGAGCGGCACCTGCCTCGTCCGCCTCGGAAAACCCGTTGGTGATGATGACGGCGCTTTGGACACCGGCTGCCGCACAGTCGCGAAGTGCCGCCGGCACCATCTCGCGCGGAACCACGATCGCGGCCATATCCACCGGGCCCGGCGCATCCGTCACCGTCGCGAATGCCGGCAGACCCAGGATCATTTCGCGTTTGGGATTGATCGGGATGATCCGGCCATCAAACCCATGGCGTACCAACAGGTGGAACAGCCGACCGCCGAATTTCGCCTGATCCTCGGACGCGCCGATGACGGCCACGGAATCCGGCTGGAATAGGGTCGCCAGCGATTTGCGCGGTATCGTGTAGTCGTTCACCCCATCTCCTCCTCAGGCGCGATACGAACAGTTGAAAAAGGCGATCTCGCCTGTCACTTCTGTTCCGTAACACAGAAATTAATTTCATAATACAGAAATATTTCGTCTGAGCGAGTTTCATGTAAACGGGAGTGGGAAGACGTTGTGGGAACAGTGCCAAGTTTTCTGATGGCGGCCGCGATCAACCTGAAGCCTAATCGTCAGGCAGCCATCCCGAGGGCGTATCCGTGCCACAGGTGTAATTTTGCTCTAGGCGGCGTCTGCATTTAGCTGATCCACGCCATAGCGCAGGCCAGGTCTACGAAGGCTTTGAACGAGGTGACCGA
>NZ_JASHIN010000046.1:0-21672 GCF_030733705.1 Roseovarius sp. MMSF_3298 | reverse complement strand
GGGGTGGCGGCCTCTTTCGGTTCGATGTGGAAGGCGAGGCGGTCGAGCAGGGCTTGCGGCGCGCCTTCCTCCGCGCTGGCGGCTTCGTCAAGCAGGATGAGGGCGTGGCCGCGATCCGTGTCGAGCAGCTGCGCGAGGCGGGCGGCGAGGCCGGAGGGCGTGCGCTCGGCCATGGTGAGGGTGAGCATGGTGGGCTGATCGGCGAGGCCAGCATCGCGCACCGGGCGGCCCTCGGCCAGCGAGGCGGCGATGTTGAGGCCGCCGAAAAGCTGATCGTCGGAGATGGCAGGGTGGATGCGGTGCTGGGGACCGGGCAGCTTGCGCAGGGCGGTTTCGAGCGCCTGCCGGGCGGGGCCCATGCGGGCGCGGAAGGTTATCCCTTTGAGGCCGCCGGGATCGACCGCGAGGGCCGCGAGTGCGCGCTGGGTGCGGGCGGTGTCGGCCCCGTCTGTCATCCGAAGGTTTCGGCGACGGTGCGGGTGACGCGGGTGGTGGAGCCGGCCTCGTCCAGCGGGTCGCGGCGCAGGCGGTGGCTGAGCGCGAGAGGCGCGACGGCGGCGAGGTGGTCGCGGGTTATTGCCGCATCGCCCTCAAAGGCGGCGAGTGCGCGGGCGGCGCGGAGTAGGGTCAGTTCGCCACGTAGTCCGTCGGCGCCGAGGGCCACGGCGAGGGCGGCGCAGTCGCGCAGGATGGCGTCGGTCGCCTCGAGTTTGCGGAGCAACGCGCGGCCGGCGAGGATGGAGTCGCGGATTTTTGCGTCCTCGAGCTGCCACTTGGCCGTGAAGGCCTCACGGTCCATGTCGAAGGCGTCGCGGCGGCGGACGACCTCGATGCGTTCGTCGATATCGGTGGGTGACCTGACCTCGACCGAGAGGCCGAAGCGGTCGAGAAGCTGCGGGCGCAATTCGCCTTCCTCGGGGTTGCCGGAGCCCACCAGAACGAAGCGGGCGGGATGGCGGATGGAGAGGCCCTCGCGTTCGACCGCATTGATGCCGGATTGGGCGACGTCGAGCAGGAGGTCGACAATGTGATCCTCCAGAAGGTTCACCTCGTCGATATAGAGATAGCCGCGGTTGGCGCGGGCCAGTAGGCCGGGCTCGAAGGCTTTTTCCCCCTTGGTGAGAGCACGTTCGATGTCGAGTGCGCCGGTGACGCGGTCCTCGGTCACGCCCAAGGGCAGGTCCACGACGGGGGTGGGGCGTTCCACCAGATCGGTGTCGGAAACGGTGGCCCAGTCGGGGCACTCCTCGGGACGTTCGGAATTGACCGGGCAACCCTTGACCTGGGTGATGGGCGGCAGAAGGGTGGCGAGGGCGCGGACGGCGGTGGACTTGCCGGTGCCGCGATCTCCGAAGACCAGCACGCCGCCGAGGCCGGGGTCGATGGCGGTCAGGATCAGCGCCTGTTTCATGGTGTCCTGTCCGACGATGGCGGAGAATGGAAAGGCGAGGCTCATGCGCCGACCCCCAGGTGTTGAAGTGGTTTGGCGCCCTGCCACGTGCCGCGGTCGGCGACGATGTCGAACCGGGCGTAGAGTTCTTCGCGGAACCAGTTGCCGTCGCGCACGGCCTTTATGGCGCGCGCGTGCGGACCGTCGTGGCGGGCGAAGGCGGCCATGCCCGCGGTGTCGGGCCAGACCGAGAAGGTGACCTGGTGCAGAAGCGGCACCTCGCCGATGCCGATCTTGAAGGCGACGTTGGGATCGGCGCCGATGACCGTGCTGATGTCGGGCACGCGGCGCCAGAACTTGAGCGCCACAAGAGGCTTGATCGTGGCGCGGGTGAGGGCGGCGACGGGGCCGGTGCCGGCGGTGACGGTGGCGTCAAAAGGGGCCACGCCGGACCATGCGCCCCGCGCCGAGGTGGTTTGCATGAAGAGCGTATAGCATTCGATGGCGCGGCGGGCGTAACGCCGGAATACGGGGGCCTCGGCGGTCTGGCGCTGCGCGGTGGCGAGATCGGGCCAGGTGGCGAGAATGGCATAGACGCCGGTGTTGGGTTTCGGCGTGAACCCCTCGCCGGTGCCCGAGCCGCACAGCTTCCAGAAGCCGATGCCGGGAACGCGGGCCAGCGCGGGACGGGCGAGGCCCATCATGGTGAAGGCCCAGAGCCTTGAGAGGCCCGGTGCGAAACGGAAAAAGCTGAGGCTGACGATTTGGATGACCCTGTCCCCCTTCGGTCAAAGCGCGCGTCTCGGCAGTCCCATTCATGCCAATCGCGACGTCCGGTTGTCCAGCGCGTTCCGGCCCATAAAAGAACTTCACTGGATGATTGTCAACTTAACTTGACACATGTAGGCTGGGTACATGTTGACACGTCTGGACCCCGCACTTCGTGAGCAGGCCGAGAAGGCCATGCGGCCCCATGCGGTGGTGATTGGCGCGGGTCTGGGCGGATTGGCCTCGGCCATGCGGCTGGGTGCGAAAGGCTATCGCGTGACGGTGCTGGACCGGCTGGAGAGCCCCGGCGGGCGCGGGTCGAGTCTGTGGCGCGATGGGCATCGGTTCGATCTTGGGCCGACCATCGTGACGGTGCCTCAGGTGTTCGAGGATCTGTGGGCGGCCTGCGGACGGCGGTTTCGCGATGACGTGGATCTGCGCCCGCTCGACCCGTTTTACGAGATCCGCTGGCCCGATGGGAGCAGGTTTACCGCGCGGCAGGATACCGACGCGATGCGCGCCGAGGTGGCGCGGCTGAGCCCCGGCGATGCGCAAGGCTACGAACGGTTTCTGAAAGACAGCGAACGGCGCTACGCGTTCGGGTTCGAGGATCTGGGGCGGCGGTCGATGCACCGGTTCCTGGACTTGGTGAAGGTCTTGCCGACCTTCGGGATGCTGCGGGCGGATCGGTCGGTCTATGCCCATGCGGCGACGCGGTTCAAGGATGAACGGTTGCGTATGGCCTTTTCGTTTCACCCGCTGTTCATCGGGGGCGATCCGTTCAACGTGACGTCGATGTATATCCTTGTCAGTCACCTGGAAAAGGAATTCGGCGTGCATTACGCGATGGGCGGCGTCGATTCGATTGCGCGCGCCATGGCGGGTGTCGTGGCCGACCAGGGCGGTCTGGTGCGGCAGGGCGCGGAGGTGGACGAGATCGTGGTGCACGACGGGTGCGCGGCAGGTGTGCGCTTGACCGGCGGCGAGGTGGTCGAAGCGGACGTGACCGTGTCGAATGCCGATGCCGGGCACACCTATGACCTGCTGATGCGCAATGTGAAAAAGCGGCGCTGGACCGGGCGCAAGTTGAAGCGCTCGCGGTGGTCCATGGGGCTGTTCGTCTGGTATTTCGGAACGAAGGGCACGCGTGGCAAGTGGGCCGATGTGGGGCACCATACGATCCTGAACGGGCCGCGCTACAAGGGGTTGGTGAAGGACATTTTCATCAACGGTACGCTATCCGAGGACATGAGCCTTTACGTGCATCGGCCCACGGTGACCGACCCGAGCGCCGCGCCGGAGGGGGATGACACCTTCTATGCGCTGAGCCCGGTGCCGCATCTGGGATTCGACGACCCGGTGGATTGGAGCGCGATGGCGGAGACCTATCGGAGGAAGGTTCAGGCGGTGCTGGAAGAGCAGTTGCTGCCGGGGCTGGGGGATCATCTGACCGCCTCGGAGGTGTTCACGCCCAAGACGTTCCGGGACAGGTACCTGAGCCCGCATGGATCGGGCTTTTCGCTGGAACCGCGGATTTTGCAGAGCGCTTACTTTCGGCCGCATAACGTGAGCGAGGAGGTTGCGGGGCTTTACCTTGTCGGGGCGGGGACGCATCCCGGTGCGGGGCTGCCGGGCGTGGTGTCGAGCGCCGAGGTGCTGGGCAAGCTGGTTCCGGATGCCGACGAGGTGCGGGTGAGATGAAACTGACGCGCACGGAAGCCGCCGACATGGCGCATTGCCGCGAGGCGATCCGGGATGGGTCGTGGTCGTTCCATGCGGCCTCGAAATTGTTGCCGCGGCGGGTGCGCGACCCGGCGCTGGCGCTCTACGCGTTCTGCCGGCTGGCGGACGACTCGGTCGACCTGCATTCCGAGAAGGCCGAGGCGGTGACGCGGCTGCACGAGCGATTGGACCTGGCCTATCGCGGGGTGCCGCGGAATGCGCCCGCCGACCGGGCCTTCGCTGCCATGGTGGGGCGGTTCGACATGCCGCGCGAATTGCCCGAGGCGCTTTTGGAGGGCCTCGCGTGGGACGCGGAGGGCCGGCGGTATGACAGCCTGTCGGGGCTGCGCGCCTATTCGGCGCGCGTGGCCTCGGCGGTGGGCGCGATGATGTGCGTGTTGATGGAGATGCGCGAGGCCGACGGGCTGGCACGGGCCTGTGACCTGGGCGTGGCGATGCAGTTGACCAATATTGCCCGCGACGTGGGCGAGGATGCCCGCGAGGGGCGCCTGTATCTGCCGCGCGACTGGATGGAGGACGAGGGGTTGGACGAGGCGGCGTTCCTGGCCAATCCGCAGATGTCGCCGGCCCTGCACCGGGTCATCGCGCGGCTGTTGCGCGAGGCCGAGGGGCTTTACGCCCGGTCCGAGGCGGGGGTGGCGACTCTGCCCGTGAGCGCCCGGCCCGGGATTTTCGCGGCGCGGTACATCTATGCCGGGATCGGGCGGCAGTTGCGGCGGCTGGGGCATGATTCCATCGCGCATCGGGCGCGGACCACGGGCGCGCAGAAGCTGGGGTGGCTGATGCTGGCGAGCCTGCGGGCTGGCGGCACGATGATGATGCCACGCTCGGCCGTGCTGCACGCGCGGCCCTTGCCCGAGGTGGCCTACCTTGTGGAGGCGGCAGCGGAGCGAAAGGCGCCGGGGCGCGACTGGAGTGAGGCGCTGTGTTCGACCATGGCGACGCTGAAGGCGCGGGACCGAGACGATCCGGCCTTGCCGGTGTCGGGGAGGCACGCTAGATCGAGATCATGATCTGGCTTTGCTTTGCAATTTTTCTTGCGGCTTGCTTTGCGGCGGGTGCGACGGGGGCGCTGTTCCCGCCGGGCAAGTGGTACGAGGATCTCAACAAGCCGACATGGACCCCGCCAAACTGGCTGTTCCCGGTGGCGTGGACGACGCTGTACCTGCTGATGGCGGGAGCGGGCGCGCGGGCGGCGGTGAGCCCCGACAATTCGGTGGCCATGGCGCTCTGGGCGCTGCAGATCGCGCTGAACGGGCTGTGGACGCCGGTGTTCTTCGGGCTGCGCCGCATCCGGCTGGGGCTGGTGGTGCTGGTGGGCCTGTGGATCGCTGTGTTCTGTGGGATGATCGCGCTGTGGCAGGTGGACTGGCTGGCCGGGCTGATGTTCGTGCCCTACCTCGCTTGGGTCAGTGTCGCGGGCGCTCTCAACCTTTCGGTCATGCGGCTCAACCCAGAAGTGGTGCGGGCCGAGGCGCGGCGCTGACATTCCTTGGCTGTCATCCCGGACATGTATGGAACCCGGCCATTGGCTGTGCGGTTGAAGCGTTATGCTCTCTGACCTTTCCCTGACCGCCAACCTGATTGTTTTCGCAGGCGCGGCGCTCGTGATCCTGATAGCAGGCACGAAAATGACCGGGATGGCGGACCGGATCGCGGACCGGAGCGGGTTGGGCGAGGCCGTGACCGGGGGGCTCTTGCTGGGTGCTGCCACGTCGCTGTCGGGCACGGTGGTTTCCATCACGTCGGCGCTGGATGGGCGCGCGAGCCTCGCCTTTTCCAACGGTATCGGGGGGATCGCGGCGCAAACGGCGTTTCTTGCGTTCGCGGATCTGATCTATCGGCGTGCGAACCTGGAACATGCCGCCGCGGATGTGGCGAACCTGTTTCAGAGCACGTTGCTGATGTTGATGCTGGCCGTGCCGTTGGCCGCCTACGTGATGCCCGAAATGGCGTTCTGGTCAGTGCATCCGGCGTCGGTTGTGCTGGTGGGCATCTATCTTTTCGGGGCCTATGCCAGCGTGGGCATTCGGCAAAGCCCGATGTGGCGGGCCGTGGACACGCAGGAGACGCGTGACGACCAGCCTGAAGATGAGGAAGATGCACAGAAAAGCGTGACCTCGTTGTTGGTGCCTTTCCTGGCGCTGATGCTGCTTCTGGGACTGGCGGGCTATGCGATTGCGCGATCGGCGGGCGCGCTGACCGAACAGTTGGGACTGTCCTCGGCTTTGGTGGGTGCGTTGATGACGGCGGTGGTGACGTCGTTGCCGGAGTTGGTCACGACGCTGGCCGCTGTGCGACGCGGCGCGTTGCAGCTGGCCGTGGGTGGGATTATCGGGGGCAACACGTTCGATGTGCTGTTCCTGACGCTGTCGGATATCAGCTATCGTGACGGCTCGCTGTATCACGCCATCGGCACGGGCGATCTGTTCTGGGTCGTGGTGGGGCTGGCGATGACGGCGGTCCTGTTGATCGGGCTGATCCTGCGCGAAAAATCGGGACCGGCCAACATGGGCTGGGAAAGCCTGACGATGCTGGGGATCTACGGCGGGGCCGTGGGGTTCCAGGCGTGGAGCGGATAGCTGCCTTCAGTCTTTCGCGAATGTCCAGCCCGCGCGCCGGGGGACCCGAACTGCCAGCATGGGTTTCAGAAACGGCGAGCGAAAGCGTTTGAGATCGAGGGTCTCGTGCACGCCTGTGGTTTCCTCGCCGTCGATGACGCTGCGCACGGCGGCGCGGGCGTAGAAAGGCGCGTCGAGCATGGGTTGCACTTGCGTCGGGGTGTGGCCCGGGTCCGCCCGGCCTTCGCGGTAAAGACCCCAGGCGGTGCGTTTCATGCGGGTTTTCGGAGGGGGCGTCACGACCCGGGCGTTGCCCTGATTGTCAAAGCGGATGCCAAGCCCGAGTTCCGACCCGTCGAGGCGGGTGGCGTCGTAAAAGCAGGTGCTGCCCGTCCCGGTCGGGAACCGCCCCCACGTCCAGTAGGTGAAGTCCTGCTCAAGGGCTCGCGTGCCGAAATTGGCATCGAAATAGCCATGGCCGTCCCATTGCCAGCCTGGCGCGTCGAGATCGACGCTGATCCGTGCCGTAGGCGCGAAGGGACGCCAGACATGGGCGCCATCGGGGGTGAGGGGCAGCTCCACGCGTGTCATCGCGGAGGGCGTGACGGTGACGCGGCCCCGGACGCGGGAAACCATCGGCGGAGCGCCGATCTCGTTGATGTCGATGACGAGTTGCCCGTTCTTCCAGTGCAGCGAAGAGGGGCCGACGGTGAAGCTGTCCGTTGTCTGGCGCAGGGCGCTGCTGCCCCGGTCGGTCATGGTGAAGCGCCCGCCGGGGCCATAGGTGGCGACGTTGATGCAGACATGGTTTTCCGGGTTGCGCCGCCCGGACCAGGCGTACCAGGGCGAGAAGACCGAGCCGATGAAGGCGATGATCGAGATGGCGCGGCCGCCGCCGTCTTTCAGGCCGTCGACATACCACCATGCGTAGCCGTTGGGCGGGACGGCCAGGTTGAAATTGGGTCCGTCAGTATCGCCTCGGCCGCATGCTTGCCGGAGAGGGCCGCCATCGGCACCCCGGCCCCCGGATGCACCCCGCCGCCCGCCAGGTAGAGGCTCTTGACCGGCGTCCGGGCGGTCGGGCGCTGGAAGGCCGCCATCGTTCCATGCGGACTTTGCCCGTAGAGGGATCCTCTGCTCTCGGGAAACAACTGGTCGAAGCCCGAGGGCGTGGTCAGCGCGTCCGGTCCCGGAAGCGGATCGAAGTCGAGATCGAAGCGGGCCAGCGTCTGGAAGGTGCGTGTCTGACATGCGGTGAACTCCTCTGGGCCGGATGGGTCCTGCAGGGGTGGGGCGTTGGCGATGATCTCGAAGCGTTCAGGCGTGGGCGGCGCGGTGGGCAGGCCGCGATCCATGGCGCAGACATAAAGCGTGGGGTCGGGGATGCCGCGGCCCCGCATCAGCGCGTCGAACTCGGGCTTGGGGTCGGCGCGGAAGAAGACGTTGTGATGGGCCAGGTCAGGACCCGATGGCTTGGCTGCGAAGGCCCAGACCTCGGCCGAGAGGCTGCGGGGGATTTCGGTGGTTTGTGGCGCCACGCGGTCAAGGCCGGGGCCGAGCGCGCCGGTGGCCAGCGCCCTGGGGTCGCCGTTGAACACGACGGCATCAGCTCGCAGGTGGCGGCCGCCCTGCAGGGTCACGCCCACCGCGCGGCCCTTTTCGGTGAAGATGCGATCGACATGGGTGTCGTAATGGATCGCGGCGCCGGCTTGGGTGATCGCGTCGGCCAGTGCACGGGCCAGCCGGTTCAGGCCGCCTTCGACCCCCCAGACGCCGGATATCTCGGCCTGCCAGATCAGCGCCAGGAGGGCGGGCACGTGGTAGGGCGAACCGCCGACATAGGTGGCGTATCGGCCGAAAAGCTGCCTCAGGCGGGGATCGTCGAAACTGGAGTCCAGCAGCTGCGCAAGCGTCTTGTTCGGGGCCATCTGGCGGATGAGGTGCGGGTGACGCAGGACATGGGAGGTGAGGGCCGCGAGCGTTGGCTCGGGGGATTGCATCACCGGTGCGTCGAACCCCTCGAAAAGGGCGCGGGCGCGGTCGGAGAAGCTGCGCATCTGCCGCCCTGCGCGTGCGCCGGCGAAGGCGGTCACGGCGTCGATGTTGCGCGCCGGGTCGTCAAACAGGTCGAGCGTGCTGCCGTCGGGCCAGAAATGGCGGGCGATCAGGTGCTGGCGGTGCAGGGTGACGTGATCGGTCAGGCGCGTGCCAAGGGCGGCGAAGAGCGCCTCGAACACCGGGCGCAGGGTCAGGACGGTGGGGCCGGTATCCACAGGACCGACGGCTGAGGGCAGGGTGCGCATCTTGCCGCCTGGATGGCTGTGGCGTTCCAGAATTGTGACGCGTAGCCCGGCGCCAACGAGGCGCGCGGCAGTGGCCAGCCCGCCAATCCCTGCGCCGATGATTGCGGCGTGGGGCGCGTCTGAGGCCGGGTGGCTCGGTTGTGTCATGTCAGGGATTGTTGACTCGAAACCGCGAAGTGTCCAGTGTAGTATACACAATGCATGTCTCCATATGGTGACATATGCCCTGATCAAGGAGCGCCACATGCCCCTCTCGCAGCGAATCGATGCCGCCGTTCTGCGCGCGCTGGATATGACGCAGGGACAGGAGGCGCCGGCGCAACTCAGCGAGGCGCTGGGCTATGCCTGCCTGCCGGGCGGGGCGCGCATTCGACCGACGATCCTGATGTCCGTGGCTACGGCCTGCGGCGACGACCGGCCTGCGTTGAGCGATGCGGCGGCAGCGGCACTGGAGGTGATCCATTGTGCGTCGCTGGTACATGATGATTTGCCCTGTTTCGACGACGCCGAGTTGCGGCGCGGCAAGCCGTCTGTGCATAAGGCTTATTCGCAGCCGCTGGCGGTGCTGACGGGTGACAGCCTGATTATCCTGGCGTTCGATGTTCTGGCGCGGGCCGCCGAAGAGGACCCGGCGCGGGGTCTGCGTCTGATACGGGCGCTGGCAACGCGGACTGGCATGCCCGGGGGGATCTGCGCCGGGCAAGGCTGGGAAAGCGAGCGGGAGGTGGACCTTGCGGCCTATCACCGGTCAAAGACCGCGGCGCTGTTCATCGCGGCGACGGAGATGGGCGCGATTTCGGCGGGGCATGATGCCGAGCCTTGGGGTGACCTCGGAGCGTTGATCGGCGAGGCATTCCAGGTGGCGGACGATCTGCGCGATGCCGTATTGGACGAAAAGACCCTGGGCAAGCCGGTGGGGCAGGACGACCTGCACGGGCGGCCCAATGCGGTGGCGGAATTTGGTGTCGAAGGCGCTGTGGCGCGGCTGAAGGATATCCTGGCGGGGGCGATTGCCTCGATCCCGTCCTGCCCGGGCGAGGCGGCGCTGGCCGAGATGGTGCGGTTGCAAGCGCAGGCGATCATGCCGAAGATGCCCGCCCGATACCGGGTGTAACGCGCCATGGCGGTGCGGGAGGCTGAGATGCGGCGGCGCACCGGCATTGCGGGCTGGTTGAATCGACAGGTCGCCAAACCGGGATTTCAGAATTTCGCCAGCGCCTTGCCGTTCGGCAAGGGTTTGGCGCGCCGCGATGGCGCGGAGATTTTCGATCTTTTGCAGGGGTTCGTGGCCTCCCAGGTGCTGGGTGCGCTGGTGGAGGCCGGGATTCTGCGTGCTCTGCTGGACGGGCCGCGCAGCGCCGACGCGCTGGGGTTTCGCCATGACGTGCCGGCCGACAGGATGGATCAGTTGTTGCGCGCAGGTGCTGCGCTGGGGCTGCTGAAGCGGCGGCGCGGCGGAGCCTATGCACTGGCCCGGAAGGGGGCTGCGATTCTGGGTGTGCCGGGGTTGGAGAACATGATCCGGCACAATGCGGAATTCTATGCCGACATGGCCGATCCCATGGCGCTGTTGCGCGGCGAAAGTGAAACGCGCCTGGCGCGGTTCTGGCCCTACGTGTTCGGCGCCGAGGGCGAGGTCGCGCCGGAAGTGGCAGACAGGTACTCGACCTTGATGGCGGAGAGCCAGGTGCTGGTCGCCCGTGACACGCTGAAGATGTTGCCCTTGAAAGGAGCGCAGACGGTAATGGACGTCGGAGGCGGGTCGGGGTTCTTCCTGTCCGAAGTGCTGCGGTGGAACAAGGCGGCGCGGGGAGTCCTGTTCGATTTGCCCGAGGTGATGCCGCAGGCCGAGGCCCGGGTAGCGCAGTTGGGGCTGCAGAGTCGGATCGATCTGCGAGGCGGCAGCTTCAGGGACGCGGGCTTGCCGGAGGTGGCGGACACGATCTGCCTGATCCGGGTGCTGTACGATCATGCGGACGACACTGTGTCTGACCTGTTGCGCAAGGCGTTCGAGGCCTTGCCGCCTGGCGGGCGGTTGATCGTGTCGGAGCCGATGTCGGGTGGCGACATGCCCGAGCGGGCGGGTGACGTCTATTTCGCATTCTACACGATGGCGATGGGCACCGGACGCGTGCGGTCGCAGGCGCGAATTGCCGAGATGTGCCGCGCGGCGGGCTTCGAGGATGTCTCGATGCCGAAACCGATCCGGCCCTTTATCACCACAGCGCTGGCCTGCAGCAAACCCGGCTGACCCCTCGCATGGCGGTGTCAGGCAGCCGATTCGCTGTAAAGTGTAAAGTTTAGTTGACACAAATTGATGTCCGCATAGACTGACATGTAACCGGATCGCGCCTTGCGTTGGCGCGACTCACACAATAACCGGGGGGAGTTCAGACAGTTGGAGACGCGTGCCGTATTCCTGAATGGTCCGAAAGACCTGCACCTGGACACGCTGCCGCTGAAGCAGCCAGGCCCTGCCGATATCGTGGTGGATATTGCCCATTCGGGGATCTCGACCGGCACGGAAAAACTGTTCTGGACCGGTGAGATGCCGCCTTTCCCAGGCTCGGGGTACCCGCTGGTGCCGGGATACGAGGCTGCGGGCGAAGTGGTCGAGGCCGGGTCGGAAAGTGGTTTCAGGACAGGCGAGACGGTGTTCGTGCCGGGGGCGGATTGCTTCGACGGTGCGTTTGGCCTGTTCGGAGGGGCGGCGAGCCGGCTGGTGACGCCTGCCGACAGAGTGACGCGAATCGATTCGACGCTGGGAGCGGAAGGCGCATTGCTGGCCTTGGCAGCGACCGCGCGGCACGC
Organism: Roseovarius sp. MMSF_3298; assembly: GCF_030733705.1. Taxonomy (NCBI): domain Bacteria; kingdom Pseudomonadati; phylum Pseudomonadota; class Alphaproteobacteria; order Rhodobacterales; family Roseobacteraceae; genus Roseovarius; species Roseovarius sp. MMSF_3298. Next base: position 10,096 of record NZ_JASHIN010000046.1, on the reverse strand, counting down.
GATGGCCGGATTGGACAAGCGCGTGCCGGAGCTGATTGTCGGGCACGGTGTGCTGGGTCGGCTTCTGGCGCGGCTGACGATTGCCGCCGGAGCGCCGGCGCCCGTGGTTTGGGAAACCGATCCGGCGCGGCGCGGTGGCGCGGCCGGCTACGAGGTCGTCGCACCGGATGCGGATGAGCGTCGCGACTACCGTGCGATTTACGATGCCTCGGGCAATGCGAGCATTCTGAACGATTTGATCGGACGGCTGACGAAAGGCGGCGAGATCGTGCTGGCGGGGTTCTATCCCGGCGGCCTGAGCTTTGCCTTTCCGCCCGCCTTCATGCGCGAGGCGCGGTTGCGCATCGCTGCGGAATGGGCGCGCGAGGACCTCGCCGCCGTGGGTGCGCTGCTGGACAGCGGCGCGCTGAGCCTGGGTGGCCTGATCACCCATAGCGCCCCGGCCACTGAGGCCGAGGACGCATATCGGACGGCCTTCGAGGAGGCCGGCTGTTTGAAAATGATACTCAACTGGAAGGACGCCGCGTGAAGGACGACATCCCCAATTTGAAGGATTTCGACAAACGCCTGCGGGACGAGGCCGGCGCGGAGCCGAGCCTGGAAGTGCCACAGGGCGAGCCCACCAGCAAAACGCAGATCATCGCGATCTATGGCAAGGGGGGGATCGGCAAGTCGTTCACCCTGGCCAACCTGAGCCACATGATGGCCGAACAGGGCAAGCGGGTGCTGCTGATCGGGTGCGACCCGAAATCGGACACGACCAGCCTGCTGTTCGGCGGCAAGGCGTGTCCGACGATCATCGAGACTTCAACCAAGAAGAACCTTGCCGGCGAGCAGGTGAAGATCGGCGACGTGTGTTTCAAGCGCGGCGGTGTCTTCGCCATGGAGCTGGGTGGCCCGGAAGTGGGCCGTGGCTGTGGTGGCCGGGGCATCATCCACGGGTTCGAACTGCTGGAGAAGCTCGGCTTCCATGACTGGGATTTCGACTATGTCCTGCTGGATTTCCTGGGCGACGTGGTTTGCGGGGGCTTCGGCCTGCCGATTGCCCGCGACATGGCGCAGAAGGTGATCCTCGTGGCGTCGAACGACCTGCAATCGCTGTACGTGGCCAACAACGTCTGCTCGGCGGTGGAGTATTTCCGCAAGCTGGGCGGCAACGTCGGCGTCGCGGGGCTGGTGGTCAACAAGGACGACCATTCGGGCGAGGCGCAGGCCTTTGCCAAGGCGGTGGACATCCCCGTGCTGGCCGCGATCCCGCAGGATGACGATTTGCGCAAGAAATCGGCAAATTACCAGATCGTCGGCACCGAAAAGAGCCAGTGGGGCAGCCTGTTTGCCGGTCTGGCCGAAGCGGTGTCGCTGGCCCCGCCGGTGCGCCCTGCGCCGCTGGACCAAGACGGATTGCTGGGGCTCTTCGACGAGTCCGAGACGGGCGGCAGCGTCACGCTGGAGCCTGCAACGGACGAGGACATGCGGGGCAAGAACGCCGCGCCGAAGGAAAGCCTGGAGGTGGTCTATGACGACGCCTGAACAGAGCACCACGAAACGCCTGATCGAGGTCTGCCGGATGATCGCCGAAGCGCGGCCGGAGCAGATCAGACGGTTGTTGAAAGATATCGCGTCTTCGGACGGTCCGGAAAGGCATGCATGACGGATGAAGTCACATATGACGACGCCGGAAAGGCGGGGGTCATCCGCGGGAAGGCGCGTGAGGACGCGCCGGAGCTGACGGGCGACCCGGGCCTTGGATGCCATTCCGGCAACGAGATGGAGAAAGCCGCGCGCATGGCCGGGCAGAGCGATCTGCTGGATCAATATGCGAGCGACTATCCGCAAGGTCCACACGACAAGCCGCAAAGCATGTGTCCCGCTTTCGGCAGCTTGCGCGTGGGCCTGCGGATGAAACGGGTGGCCACCGTGCTGAGCGGCTCGGCCTGTTGCGTGTATGGCCTGACCTTCGTGAGCCATTTCTACGGCGCGCGGCGGTCGGTGGGCTATGTGCCGTTCAATTCCGAGACGCTGGTGACCGGCAAGCTTTTCGAGGACATCCGCGACTCTGTGCACGAGTTGGCTGATCCGGACCGTTTTGATGCAGTCGTGGTAACGAACCTTTGCGTGCCGACGGCGAGCGGCGTGCCGCTGCGGCTGTTGCCGAAGGAAATCAACGGCGTGCGGATCGTGGGGATCGACGTGCCGGGCTTCGGCATTCCGACCCATGCGGAGGCCAAGGATGTTTTGGCCGGGGCGATGCTGAACTACGCGCGGCAAGAGGTCGAGGCCGGGCCTGTCGCCGCCCCTGACGGGGGCGTCTCCGACAGGCCGACCGTGACATTGCTGGGCGAGATGTTTCCGGCCGATCCGGTGATGATCGGCCAGATGCTGGCGCCCATGGGGCTGGCCGCGGGGCCGGTCGTGCCTTGCCGGGAATGGCGGGAGCTTTATGCCGCGCTGGATTGCGGCGCGGTGGCGGCGATCCATCCGTTCTATACCGCCGCCGTGCGAGAATTCGAGGCCGCCGGGCGGCCCGTCGTGGGCAGCGCGCCTGTCGGACGGGACGGGACGGCGGCGTGGCTCAGCGCGATTGGCGATGCCTTTGACGTGCCTGCCGACAAGGTGGCGCAGGCGCAGAATGCGTTCCTGCCGGCGATCGAGGCGGCCTTGGGCGCCAAGAAGATCGACGGAACCATCACCCTGTCGGGCTATGAGGGAAGCGAATTGTTGGTGGCCCGCCTGCTGATCGAGAGCGGGGCGGATGTGCCTTATGTCGGCACGGCCTGTGCCAAGAGCCCGTGGTCGGCGGAGGATGCCGCCTGGCTGGAAAGCAAAGGCACCAAGGTGCAGTACCGCGCGTCGCTGGAAAACGATTGCGCGGCGATGGAAGCCATCAAGCCGGACCTGGCCATCGGCACGACGCCGGTCGTGCAGAAGGCCAAGGAGTTGGGCGTTCCGGGGCTTTACTTCACCAACCTGATTTCCGCGCGGCCCCTGATGGGGCCAGCCGGGGCCGGAAGCCTTGCGGAGGTGGTCAACGCGGCCATCGCCAACAAGGGGCGGATGGACCGGATGCGCGAGTTTTTCGAGGGCGTGGGCAGCGGCGATACCGCCGGGGTCTGGGAAGGCCAGCCCAACGTACGCGAGGATTTCCGGGCGACGAACCAGAAGAAACTGGAAAAAGCCGCGCGGGCCAAAAAAGCGCAGGAGATGATATGAGGGGCATTTTTTTCACAAAATCCCCTCGGTGGGCGGAAGCGAGCGGCGACGCCGATTGCGTGCTCACCCCGTGGAGCATTCTGGCGCCCATGGCTGGGTGGAACCCTGCCCTACGGGAGGGCGGGTCATGTTGATCCAGGATCATGATCGCGCGGGCGGGTACTGGGGGGCGGTCTATGCTTTCTGCGCCGTGAAGGGCTTGCAGGTCGTGATCGACGGACCTGTCGGGTGCGAGAATCTGCCGGTGACGTCCGTGCTGCATTACACCGACGCGCTGCCGCCGCATGAATTGCCCATCGTGGTGACAGGCCTTGGCGAGGAAGAGCTGGGCCGGGAAGGCACGGAATGCGCGATGAAGCGGGCCTGGGGCACGCTCGACCCGGCGTTGCCGGCGGTCGTGGTCACCGGCTCCATCGCCGAGATGATCGGCGGGGGCGTGACGCCGCAGGGCACCAGCATCCAGCGGTTCCTGCCGCGGACCATCGACGAGGACCAATGGGAAGCCGCCGACCGGGCGATGACCTGGATCTTCACCGAATTCGGGATGACCAAGGGCCGGATGCCGCCTGAGAAGAAGCGCGCGGAGGATGCAAAGCCTCGGGTCAATATCCTTGGGCCGATGTATGGCACCTTCAACATGCCCAGTGATCTGGCCGAGATCCGGCGGCTGGTCGAGGGGATCGGGGCCGAGGTCAACATGGTGATGCCGCTTGGCGCGCACCTGGCCGAGATGAGGGATCTGGTGAATGCCGATGTGAACATTTGCATGTATCGCGAGTTCGGCAGGGGGCTGTGCGAAGTGCTGGACAAGCCGTACCTGCAAGCGCCGATCGGCGTGGACAGCACGACGAAATTCCTGCGCAAGCTGGGCGAATTGCTGGAGCTGGACGCCGAGTCCTTCATCGAGCGCGAGAAGCATTCGACGATCAAGCCCGTGTGGGACCTGTGGCGCTCGGTGACGCAGGATTTCTTTGCCACGGCCAGTTTCGGGATCGTTGCGAACGAGACCTACGCGCGGGGCATCCGCAACTTCCTGGAAAACGACATGGGGCTGCCCTGCGGGTTTGCCGTGGCGCGCTGTGCGGGGACCAAGACCAACAACGAGGAAGTGCGGTCGCTGGTGCACAACAAGCGCCCGCTGATCCTGATGGGGTCGATCAACGAAAAGATGTACCTGGCCGAGATGAGCGCAGGGCACGGGCCGAAGCCTGCCTTTATCCCGGCGAGTTTTCCGGGTGCCGCGATCCGGCGGGCCACGGGCACGCCCTTCATGGGATATGCCGGGGCGACCTATTTGATCCAGGAAGTGTGCAACGGGCTGTTCGATGCGCTGTTCCACATCCTGCCGCTGGGCTCCGAAATGGATGCGGGGGCCGCCACGCCGACGCCGCTGCGCCGGGATTTCCCGTGGGACGCAGACGCGCAGGCCGAGCTGAACCGGATCGTGGAAAGCCATCCGGTGCTGACCAGAATTTCCGCTGCCAAGACGCTGCGCGATGCCGCCGAGGAGGCCGCCCTGAGGGAGGGCGCCGAGCGGGTCGTGTTGGAAACCGTGAAAGCCCTTTCGCCCGTGGCCCAAGCCGCCACGGCAGATGTCCAAGAGGAGGACAACACCCATGACTGACATGACGTCCAACCCGCCGAGACGCAGCACCACGGGACGCCGCAGAACCGCGGAGTTCTGGGTGTACTTCACGCTGATCTTCTTTTGCGCGGTGCCGTTCACGACGTTCCGCTGGGTCCGCGATATCGCGGAGCGCCACACGCTGAACGTGCGCGGTCCGCTGGCGCGCGCCTGGTCCGAGGCGGACCGGATCACGCCGCTGATTTTCTCGGTCTGAGGCATGGTGCCCAGACCGAAACCCGAGCTGTATCCGCCCGACTGGGCGAGCAGACCTTCAAGGGCCCGCAAGGCCCTTGGGGAACCCGGCCGCGGGGTTCGCGGCGTCAGCATAACGTTCCGGAGGAAAGTTCATGGCTGATAACACCGACCTGTCCTTTACAGGTCTTACCGACGAGCAAGCCCAGGAGTTGCATTCGGTGTATATGAGCGGCCTTACGCTGTTCACACTGGTTGCGGTCATCGCGCACATCGCGACGTACATCTGGGCTCCTTGGTTCTGAGGAAGGAAAGAAAATGTCGAAGTTCTACAAGATCTGGCTCATTTTCGATCCACGCCGCGTGTTCGTAGCACAAGGCGCATTCCTGTTCCTTTTGGCCGTCATGATCCACCTGGTGGTTCTGTCGAACGGCGTCAACTGGTTCGAGAATGCAGCAGCGTCCCGCGCTGCGGCGTCCGAGTGATCCAAGACAATCGTCAAACCTCGTTGCGGGCGGGTCCGCCCGCCCGCAACAAACCGAACAAAGAGTGACGGCCGGGCAAGACTGGCCGGCCGAAAACGCGGAGAGAAACAATGGCGTTGCTCAGCTTTGAGAGAAAATACCGGGTCCGTGGGGGGACACTGATCGGAGGCGACCTGTTCGACTTCTGGGTCGGGCCGTTCTACGTGGGCTTTTTCGGCGTGCTGGGCGCGTTCTTTGCGCTTCTTGGCACCATCCTGATCTTCTGGGGGGCGGCCCACCAGGGCACGTGGAACCCCTGGCTGATCAACATCGCGCCGCCCGACCTGTCCTACGGCCTGGGCGCGGCCCCGCTGATGGAGGGCGGCCTGTGGCAGATCATCACGATCTGCGCGATCGGCGCCTTCAGTTGTTGGGCGCTGCGCGAGGTAGAGATCTGCCGCAAGCTGGGCATCGGGTATCACGTCCCCTTCGCCTTCAGCTTTGCGATCTTCGCCTATGTCACGCTGGTCGTGTTCCGCCCCGTCCTGATGGGCGCATGGGGGCATGGCTTCCCGTACGGGATCTTCAGTCACCTCGACTGGGTCAGCAACACCGGCTACGCGTACCTGCATTTCCATTACAACCCGGCGCACATGCTGGCGGTGACGTTCTTCTTCACCACCACGCTGGCCCTGGCGCTGCATGGCGGTCTGATCCTGTCGGCGGCCAACCCCGAGAAGGGCGAGGTCATGAAGACGCCGGACCACGAGGACACGTTTTTCCGGGATTTCATCGGCTACTCGGTCGGCACGCTGGGCATCCACCGCGTCGGCCTGTTGCTGGCGCTGAACGCGGGCTTCTGGTCGGCGATCTGCATCATCATCAGCGGCCCGGTCTGGACCAAGGGCTGGCCCGAGTGGTGGAACTGGTGGCTCGAGCTGCCGGTCTGGCCGTCGCAGATGGGGGTATAAGAGATGATCGAGTATCAGAACATATTCACGCAGGTCCAAGTCCGGGGAAACCCAGAATGGGGCATGGACAACGACAACCACATGATGGACGAGCGCGGGTTCAAGCCGCGGTTCAGCAACCTGGTGGGCTGGATCGGCAACGCTCAGATCGGCCCGATCTACCTGGGCTGGACGGGGCTGGTGAGCCTCGTGACCTTCATCCTGGCGCTGAACATCGTCGGCTTCAACATGCTGGCGCAGGTCAACTGGTCGATCCCGGAGTTTCTGCGGCAGGGCTTCTGGCTGGCGCTGGAGCCGCCGGGGCCGGAGCATGGCCTGTCGATCCCGCCGCTGAATGACGGGGGCTGGTTCATCATTGCCAGCTTCCTGCTGCTGGTCAGTGTCATGACATGGCTTATCCGCAGCTACCTGCTGGCGGCGCAGCACAAGATGGGCAAGCACGTCTTCTGGGCTTTTGCGAGTGCGATCTGGCTGATGCTGGTGCTGAACCTCTTCCGTCCGATCCTGATGGGATCGTGGAGCGAGGCGGTGCCTTACGGCATCTTCCCGCACCTTGACTGGACCACGGCGTTCTCGATCCGGTACGGCAACCTCTACTACAACCCGTTCCACTGCCTGAGCATCGTATTCCTGTACGGTTCGACGCTGCTGTTCGCCATGCACGGCGCGACCATCCTGGCCGTCACGCGCTATGGCGGCGACCGCGAGTTGGAGCAGATCGTCGACCGGGGCACGGCCACGGAACGCGCGGCGCTGTTCTGGCGCTGGACCATGGGCTTCAACGCCACGATGGAGGGCATCCACCGCTGGGCGTGGTGGTTCGCGGTTCTGACGCCGATCACCGGCGGGATCGGCATTCTGCTGACCGGTACGGTCGTGGACAACTGGTTCATCTGGGCGCAGGAGCACAACTTTGCACCGGCTTATGATGGCTCTTACGGCTACGAGGCTTACGGGTCTTACGAAGCCTTTATCGGCAAGGAGGACTGAGCCATGCTACCGAACTGGTTCAACAAGTGGAACGCCGACAACCCCACGAACATCTATGGCCCCGCGATTGCCATCGGGGTCGTGGGGGGCGCGGTCCTGGTGGCGGCCTGGTTGGTTTCTGCCAATCAGTCCAGCGCCGTGGACAGCCTTCAGACCGGCCCGCGTGGCACCGGCATGTCCGTGCCCGAGTTCAAGTCCGACCTCGGCGAACCCGATCCTGGCATTGCTGGCTACATGGCCACGCGCTCGGACCCTGTGGTGCCGCAAGGCGGAGAGGAGCTGGCCGGCGATGCGCGTGAGAACGTGCCGCCGGGGCTGGAAGGCCTGACGGTCGAGAATTACGACCGGCTTCTGGCCGCAATGCGGCAGTGGACGGGTATTCCCAACCTCTTCGAGGACATGGACAGCTACCAGACCTCGGTGGGCTATACCATGATCGGCATGACCCAGAACCTGAACGAGAACTGGGACGGGCATGTCAACGCCAACAAGGAAGTCGGCGTGACCTGTTATACCTGCCACCGCGGCCAGCCCGTGCCGAGCGATATCTGGTTCGACATCAGCCCGGTCAACGAGCGGGTCGAAGGCTGGGGGGCCGTGCAGAACCGGGTGACGCCGTTGTCGAGCTATACCTCGCTGCCGTCGGACGCGTTGCAGACCTACCTGGTGGATGGTGAATCCATCAAGGTGCACGATCTGGACAGCCGCGTGGCCGGTGTGCCGGGTGTCGATGGCTACCCCGGCATCCAGCACGCGGAACGCACCTATGCCTTGATGAACTACATCTCGAACTCGCTGGGGGTGAACTGTGTGTTCTGTCACAACAGCCGCGCCTTCTATGACGGAGCGCAGGTGACGCCGCAATGGGCGACCGAGACGCTGGGCATCCAGATGGTGCAGGAGTTGAACAACGACTACCTGATCCCGATTGCGGGGCTGCTGCCCGAAAGCCGGCTGGGGCCGACGAACGGTGACGCGCCCAAGGCGGCGTGCCGGACGTGCCACAAGGGCTATCAGCAGCCGCTTCAGGGCACGAACGTCATCAAGGACTGGCCGGAATTGGCCACGTCCTCGGGCGAGCCTGACTACGGCGAATAAGGAAAAGGGGTCGGGCGGCGCGATGTCGCCCGAACCTTTGAACACAGCGCTGCTTGCAGCCCCTGTTGCGGGCCGCGCCGGATCTCATCTTGAGGGGGGTGCGATGCAACAGACCACACCAAACACACCAATACTTGACCGCGTGGCGGGGCCACAGGACCTGCGGCAGATGCCCGACGAGGATTTGGCGGCGCTGGCCGACGAACTTCGTGCCGAAGTGATTTCCGCGGTTTCCGAAACGGGTGGGCATCTCGGGTCGTCGCTGGGCGTCGTGGAACTGGCCGTGGCGATCCATTCGGTGTTCAACACGCCAATGGACAAGCTGGTCTGGGATGTGGGCCATCAATGCTATCCCCACAAGATCCTGACCGGGCGGCGGGACCGCATCCGGACCCTGCGGCAGAAGGATGGTCTGAGCGGTTTCACCAAGCGTAAGGAAAGCGAGTTCGATCCGTTCGGGGCGGCGCACAGCTCGACCTCGATCAGTGCGGCGCTGGGGTTCACCGTGGGGCGCGACATGGGGCGGCCCACGGGCGATGCGATTGCCGTGATCGGCGACGGGTCGATCAGTGCGGGCATGGCCTATGAGGCGATGAACAACGCGGGTGCCGAGGGGCGGAGGATGTTCGTGATCCTGAATGACAACGAGATGAGCATCGCGCCGCCCGTGGGGGCGATGTCGTCCTACCTGAGCGGGCTCTACGCGAATGAGCCGCTGGCGCGGGTCAAGAGCCTCGCCGAGGGGTTCGAGGCGGCGCTGCCCGCGCCGATGCGCGAAGGTGCGAAGCGGGCGCGGCAGCTTGTGACGGGCGTGAGTCAGTCCGGGACGCTGTTCGAGGAGCTGGGGTTTGAATATGTGGGCCCGATCAACGGTCATGACATGGGGCAATTGCTGCCGGTGCTGCGCGCGGCGCGGACGCGGGCGACGGGGCCGGTGCTGATCCATGTCTGCACCGTGAAGGGCAAGGGATACGCGCCCGCCGAGACCAGCGCGGATTGCGGGCACGGGGTGTCGAAGTTCGACCCCGAGACCGGCGTGCAGGCCAAGAAATCGGGCGGCGCGCCGTCCTATACCTCGGTCTTCGGCAAGGCGCTGACCGAGGAGGCGGCGCGCGATCCGAACATCGTGGCGGTGACGGCGGCGATGCCGTCTGGCACGGGCGTGAACATCATGGCCGAGCGATTTCCCAGCCGCGTGTTCGACGTCGGCATCGCCGAACAGCACGCGGTCACGTTCGCGGCGGGTATGGCGGCAAGCGGGCTGCGGCCGTTCTGCGCGATCTATTCGACCTTCCTGCAACGCGGCTATGACCAGGTGGTGCATGACGTGGCCTTGCAAGGCCTGCCGGTGCGGTTTGCGATTGACCGGGCTGGGTTGGTGGGGGCTGACGGGCCGACCCATGCAGGTGCATTCGATGTCGGGTATCTCGGTGCCTTGCCGGGGATGGTCTGCATGGCCGCCGCCGACGAGGCGGAGCTGACCCACATGGTCGCCACGGCGGCGGCGCATGACGAGGGACCAATCGCCTTTCGGTATCCGCGG
>NZ_JASHIN010000045.1:0-21850 GCF_030733705.1 Roseovarius sp. MMSF_3298 | reverse complement strand
CCCCCTGCCCGCAAAGGCCGCGACCATCATGCCGCTGACATAAAGCGTGACGCCCGTAGCGTTATACCAAGGCGCGCGGCCTTTCGGATCGGACAGCAGCACGCGCATCGCCCAAAGCTGAACCAGCAGCAGTGCAGCAATCGCAGCGGCGTGATACACCTGCCCCCACCACGCCAATGCTGCGATTACCACAAGTTGCGGCACAGCCATGATCCAGCAGGCCACGTGCGCCGCGCGCTCCGGGCCGAGCGTAACGGGAAGGGAGTTCACCCCTGTCTGCCGATCTCCCTCCAAAGCCTTGAAATCGTTGAGCGTCATGATCCCGTGCGCGCCCACGGCATAAAGCAGCGCCAGGGCCACGATCTGCCATGCCGGCGCGCCGGCCGACAATACGGCAGCCCCGGTGAACCACGGTAGCCCCTCGTAGCACAGCGCGACCAGACCCGGCCCCCACCAACCCGATTTCTTCATCCGAACAGGTTCGGCCGAATAGGCCCAGGCCGCCAGCACGCCAAACACCGTCGCGCCAAAGCCCCACGGGCCCAGCGTCGACCCCAGCGCCAGCGCGGCAATACTCATGAAAAGGGCGATCCACAGGCCCCAGCGCCCCGGGATGCGGCCCGACGGGATCGGGCGGTCCGGTTCGTTGATCGCGTCCACGTGCCGGTCGCACCAGTCGTTGGCCGCCTGACTCATGCCGCAAACCACCGGCCCGGCCAAAACCATGCCGATCAACACCAGCCAAGGCGCCGACATCACCGGCACGCCGCTGGAAACGACGCCGCACAGATAGGCCCAGACCGGCGGGAACCACGTGATCGGTTTGATCAGGGTCAGAATGGCGCGCGGTTCGGGCCAGCGGCGCAACGCACGTATGCCCAATGAGACACTCATAGTGTCAAGTATGGTTTACAACTCGGATTCGGGAAAGGACTTTTTCCGAGCCGGCGACGACCTTCCGGGAAATCCTTTCACAAAGGATTTCCGAAAATCTTTCCTCAAAGATTTTCGATGCCTATTCGTCCGCGTTGGAGTTGATCAGCCCGTGCTTGCGCAGCTTTACGTAAAGGCTTTGCCGCGACAGCCCCAGCATCTCGGCCGCCGCCACGCGATTGTTGCCCGTCAATTGCACCGCCGTCTCGATGCACAGCTTTTCGATGACGTCCGACGTCGCCGAGACCAACTCCTTCAACGAGGCCGTACCGACAAGGTCCATGACGTTCTTCATGGCCTCATCGCTGACCACGCTGGATATTTCCGCCTCACCCGTGTCGTTCGAGGTCGAGCTGCGCAGGATGAAACCGAAGCCGAAATCGCCCGCCGGGTCACGCAAACGTGCCACGGACACGCCGACGCTGGCTCGCGTGCCGACAACGCTGGCAATCTGCGTGGCATAGTTGCGCAGCTTGCCCTGCTTGGCGGCAGCCTCCAGCATCAATTTGACGTCGACCGCGCCGCGCACAAGGAAATCGGCAAGGTCGCTGTCACGGACATCGCGCAACTGAGCAGCATCCGCCATGGTCAGAAACGCCTCATTGGCGTCGCGGATCACGCCCTTGCCATCGGTGATCACGATCGCATCGCTGGTGGCAGCGTAAAGCGCAGCCATCACCTGCGCCGATTCGACCGCCGTGCCGGCGTCACCATCCGCGGGCCGCACGCGGCACAGCAGAAAAAGATCGCCCGCCGCGCGGAAAAATTCGGGGTAGAGCTTCAGCTCGCGCTCGTTGCGTCGCGCCACCAGGTCAATTCCGCGCGCCTCGCGCGACCCGGCCGCGCTGCGCATCGCTTCCAACAACTCTTCGCGGCGCCGTCCGTCGAACGCCTGCGCCAGAGAAGACCCGCTCAGAGTGTCGGTATTGGTCCCCATAAGCATCGCCGCCGCACTGTTCAGGTCGCGAATGCGGCCCTTTTCCGGCTCGACCAGGATCAGCGGCGTCTCGGACGCCTCCAGCACGACGTGATAGAATGTCTGCTCCCCGCGCAACCGCTGCTGGTCACGTTCGCGCGCCGTCTGCTCCGCGACAAGGCGCTGCTGGACCTCCGCAATGGGCTGCATGTCTCGCCCAAGCAGAAGCAACCCACCGTCATAAACCCTGTGCAGGGTATAGCGGATTGGAAATTCCCAAGTGGCATTGTCGATGTGATTCAGCTCCAGCCCCCGCGGAGTCCGGTCGGGCTCGGCCTGCATCTCCGCCAGTCGCAGATCGAGCTTCTCCTTGCTCTCGACGGTCAGGAAATTCTTGAAAGGCCGCCCAACCCAATGGTCCAGACACCCGAGCGATGGACAGTCGGGATTTACGGAAATGCCGGCGACCTCACCATCGTCGGCCACGTAGACAGCCACGTCACCGGCCTGTTCCACGATATTGTGCACCCCGGAAGGATCGGGCAATGCCCCGGCGCGTAGTCGCTCAGACTTACGAGTCTCACGGGTCATCAGACCACTCCGTCAATCCCCGAACCAAGTACCATCAGATCGCTCCGCTGAACGGCAACGCCTCTGCTACACTCGACAGGCCACATTTTTCTATCGCTTCTCTAGCAGTGCGAACCGCGTGATCTGCGCCGGTCTTAGATACGACTTTCGGATCAGCCTCGACGGCTCGCCCACCGATCACGATTGGTGGCATATAGTTTGCATTCGAGCGGAGGTAATCTATAAGTTCGATGGTTTTTTCAACCGAATTCCGCGTCGCGACCGAAATTCCGATCATCGCGAAGCGCCGAGTGCCCGAAAGTTCAGCCAATTCCTCCCGTGTCAGGCCAATCGCCATGTGAACCCAAAGCCCATGCTGGCGAAGATTGTCGGCAGCGACAAAAGCGCCAAGAGCATGCTGTTCGTACTGCGGCACGACCATCAGCACAGATTGACCAAGCGGGATGCTTCGGTCGCTCCACTGCGCCGAAGCCTGGCCCCCTTTGTCGCGAAACAATCCCTGCAAACGCGAGGCGCCAACGGTGACATCGACGAAACTCGCCCGATCACTGACCCAAAGCTCACCGAGATAGGCCGAGACGGCCGGGATGTATGACTGGAAAATCTCTTCACTGCTGACACCGGTTGCCATCAGCGAGGCGATGGCCGCCCGGTAGCTGCTTTCCGAGTCCGACATCAGCGCTTCGCACAGCCTTTGGATCCACTCCTCCCGCGTCCGCGGCGCGGACCTGGTCGTGTTTGAAATGACCGTTCTCAGCGCCGATTCCACGAGAAACCGAATGGCCGGCTGCTGCGTCTTGGAAAGGCCGGAGCCTTTTCTGTCAGAGGACTCTCCCACGCGCTTCTCCCCCGCGTTCGACAACATGACTGTGCCCGCAGGCGTCAGGCACGTATGTAGTCTCAATTAGTCTGCGCCCGCCGCGCCTCAATGTCAATTTTTCCTGACATACACGCATGACGCGATCATTTAATCCCCTGTTTTCCAGAACTTTATTTCTTGAATCCAAGATCTGAGTGACGCGAAAACACCTTTGAAAATCACATATGTTCGAGTCGCGCCCCGTTCTCTCGTGTCGACAGATCACAACGGATCAAGGTGTAAATTTTAGTTGACACTTTGAAGCCCGCGCCCCTAGCATCGTGCTACGACCTTACGGTCTGCGAGGGGGAGTCAATGACGCTTCAAGCGCCACCAAAAACGAGCCCGGGCCTGCTCTACACACCCGAACAGCGCGCCCGTCGCGATGCCAGTATCTGGACACTGGTTCAGGGCGTTCTCGCGCCCGCTCAATTCCTTGTCTTTCTCGTCTCGCTCGGCCTCGTGCTGCGCTACCTATGGACGGGCGAAGGCTATACGCTGGCCACGTGGTCGATCCTGGTCAAGACCGGCTTCCTCTACCTGATCATGGTCACCGGGGCGATCTGGGAGAAAATCGTTTTCGGTCAATACCTTTTCGCTAGCGCTTTCTTCTGGGAGGACGTGTTCAGCTTTGCGGTCATCGCGTTGCACACGGCCTATCTATGGGCGCTTTTCACGGCCGCATTGTCCCCTCAAGGTTTGATGACCCTGGCGCTCGCGGCCTATGCCGCCTACGCAATCAACGCCACCCAGTTCCTGCTCAAACTGCGCGCGGCGCGGCTTCAGTCGGCAAGCCCGTCAGAGGTGCCGGCATGACCGACGAAACCACGCCTCTTCCGGCCACCGGATGCCGTGACGCCCCGGTCCTGAAACAGCGCGGTCAGCACGAAGTCTTCTGCGGACTGACGGGAATCATCTGGCTGCACCGCAAGATGCAGGACGCGTTCTTTCTGGTCGTGGGCTCGCGCACCTGCGCCCATCTGCTGCAATCCGCCGCCGGCGTGATGATCTTCGCCGAGCCGCGTTTCGGCACCGCGATTCTGGAGGAAACGGACCTTGCCGGCCTCGCCGATGCCCAAGCCGAGCTTGAGCGCGAGGTCGCCCGCCTGCTGGAGCGCCGCAAGGATATCCGCCAGCTCTTTCTCGTGGGCTCCTGCCCATCCGAGGTGATCAAGCTGGATCTGGCCCGCGCCGCCGAAAAGCTGTCGCTGCAACACGCCCCCCATGTGCGGGTGCTGAATTACTCGGGTTCCGGCATCGAGACCACCTTCACCGAGGGCGAGGACGCGTGCCTCGCTTCGATGGTCCCGGTCCTGCCGGAAACGGACGAACGTCAACTTCTCGTGGTCGGCGCCCTGCCCGACGTGGTCGAGGACCAGATGCTCGACCTTCTGTCCAAGATGGGCATCGACAACGTGAAAGTGCTGCCAGCGCGCCGCGCCGACAGCACTCTCGCGGTTGGTCCCAACACCTCTTTCATCCTCACCCAGCCTTTCCTCGGCGGCACCCTCGCCGCACTTGGAAAGCGCGGGGCGCGTCACATTCCTGCGCCTTTCCCGTTCGGCGAAGAAGGCACCACCGCGTGGCTTCGCGCCGTGGCAATGGAGTTCGGTGTCGACATCACCCTGTTCGACACTGTAACACACGCGCCCCGCGCACGGGCCAAAAAAGCGATCTCGCAGGCGGCAGAGAAACTGGACGGCAAGTCCGTCTTCTTTTTCCCCGACAGCCAGCTTGAGATCCCGCTGGCCCGGTTTCTCACCCGCGAATGCGGGATGAGCGCCATCGAAGTGGGCGCACCTTACATCCACAAGGGCGTTGTCGGCCCGGATCTCGACTTGTTGGAAGAGGGCCCGACACTCTCCGAAGGCCAGGACGTGGAGATGCAGCTCGACCGCTGCCGCGTCGCCCAGCCCGACCTGACGGTCTGCGGCCTTGGCCTCGCCAACCCGCTTGAGGCCGAGGGAATGGCCACCAAGTGGGCCATCGAACTGGTCTTCACCCCGGTGCATTTCTACGAACAGGCCGGTGACCTTGCGGGTCTCTTCTCCCGCCCCCTGCATCGCCGCGCCAAGCTGCGACTGGAGGCGGCGGAATGAAGCTGTCGGTCTGGACATATGAAGGCCCACCGCATGTCGGCGCCCTGCGCGTCGCCACCGCGATGAAGGGCCTGCATTACGTCCTGCACGCGCCGCAGGGCGACACCTATGCCGACCTGCTCTTCACAATGATCGAGCGGCGCAACCACCGCCCGCCCGTCACGTACACGACATTTCAGGCCCGCGACCTGGGAGCGGACACGGCAAATCTTTTCAAAACCGCGGCTCAGGCGGCCTATGAGCGGTTTCAGCCTCAGGCGATGATCGTCGGCGCTTCCTGCACCGCCGAACTGATTCAGGACGACCCCGGAGGCATGGCCGAGCAGATGGGCCTGCCCTGTCCGGTCATCGCGCTGGAACTGCCCAGCTACCAGCGCAAGGAAAACTTCGGCGCCGATGAAACCCTGTTTCAGCTGGTGCGCAACCTCGCCCGCCCGATGGAGCGCACGGGCCATGTGACCGCCAACCTGATCGGCCCCACGGCCCTCGGCTTTCGCCACCGCGACGACATCACCGAGGTGACCGCCCTGCTCGAGGACATGGGGATCTCCGTCAACGTCTGCGCGCCTTTTGACGCAACACCCCAGGATCTCACCCGGCTAGGTGCCGCGCATTTCAACGTGCTGATGTATCCCGAAACCGGCGAGGCCGCCTGCCGCTGGATGGAGCGTGAACTGGACCAGCCTTTCACCAAGACTATCCCCATCGGTGTCGGCGCCACCCGCGATTTCATCGCCGAGGTGGCCGAGATCACGGGGCAAGAGCCAAACCTCGACGTCAGCCGCCTGCGCCTGCCGTGGTACTCGGCCTCGGTCGATTCCACCTACCTCACCGGCAAGCGCGTGTTCCTCTTCGGCGACGGCACGCATGTCGCCGCCGCCGCGCGCGTCGCCCGCGACGAGATGGGGTTCGAGGTGGTCGGCCTTGGGTGCTACAACCGCGAGATGGCCCGCCCGATCCGCGCGCTGGCCAAGGCCTACGGCGTCGAGGCGCTGATCACCGACGACTACCTCGACGTCGAACAGCGGATCGAGGAACTGGCGCCCGAGATGATCCTCGGCACCCAGATGGAGCGCCATATCGGCAAGCGCCTTGGCATCCCCTGCGCCGTCATCTCCGCCCCCGTCCACGTTCAGGACTTCCCGGCACGCTACAGCCCGCAAATGGGCATCGAAGGCGCAAACGTCATCTTCGACACCTGGGTCCACCCGCTGGTCATGGGGCTGGAAGAGCACCTGCTGCACATGTTCCGCGACGACTTCGAATTCCACGACGACGCGGGCGCCAGCCACCATGGGCACAAGGCGGTCGACCGCAAGGCGGAAGACCGTCCCGGGCTTGACCCGGGACCTCCCGACCATCCGGCCGAAGAACCGCAACCTGCGAACGACAACAGTTCGATCACCTGGCTCGACGACGCGGAAAAGGAGCTGAAGAAGATCCCATTCTTCGTGCGCGGCAAGGCCCGCCGCAACACCGAAACCTTCGCCGCCGAGCGCGGCATGACGCAGATCAGCCTCGATACTCTGTACGAGGCAAAGGCCCATTATGCGCGATGACGCCATGATAACCCGGCCTTACAAGGTCGTGATCCTGACGCTGGACAGCCATGCCGCAGGACCTTGCGAACGCGCGGCACTGAACCTCGGCATGGATTTCCCGGGTCTGGAACTCAAGGTCCACGCCGCCGCCGAATGGGGTGAAAGCGACGCCGCTCTGGCCGCCGCCCGCGCCGACATCGCCTCGGGTGACATCCTCATCGCCAACCTTCTCTTCCTCGAAGACCACATCAACGCGATCCTGCCTGACCTCGAAGCGCGGCGCGAAAATTGCGACGCGCTGGCGGGCATCATTGCCGACGCCAAGATCGTGCGCCTGACGCGCATGGGCACGCTCGACATGCAGGCCCCGGAATCCGGCACGCGCAAGCTGATGAAAAAGTTGCGCGGCCAGACCAAGCAGAATGTCGACAGCGGCGCCAAGAAGATGAAGATGCTCCGCCGCCTGCCCCGCATCCTCAAGCTCATCCCCGGCAAGGCGCAGGACCTGCGCGCCTGGTTTCTGACGATGCAATACTGGCTCGGCGCGTCGGACGAGAATGTCGAAGGCCTGATCCGCTTCCTCATTTCGCGCTACTGCCGCCACGATGATTGGCGCGGCGCGCGCGTGGCCCTGCCCGTGGAATATCCCGATACCGGGCTTTTCCACCCCGACCTGCCCGACCGCATCACCACCGACCCCGCCGACCTGCCGGGCCACATCCCCGGCGCGCCCACTGTCGGCCTCCTGATGATGCGCTCCTATGTCCTGTCCGGCGACACCGCGCATTACGACGGCGTCATCCGCACCCTTCATGCCCGTGGCCTCAATGTATTGCCCGCCTTCGCCGGCGGTCTTGACGGCCGGCCCGCCATCGATGCGTTCTTCCGCACCGAGCGTGGCCCGAAGATCGACGCGCTTGTCTCGCTGACCGGCTTCAGCCTCGTCGGCGGCCCAGCCTATAACGACAACGACGCGGCCATCGCGGTGCTCAACGACCTCGATCTGCCCTACATCGCCGCCCATCCGCTGGAATTCCAGACACTGGGCCAATGGGCCGACTCGCCCCAGGGCCTCGGCCCGATAGAAACGACGATGCTCATCGCCCTGCCGGAACTCGACGGCGCGACCTGCCCCACCGTTTTCGCCGGCCGCCACGGCCCCGAGGGCTGCACCGGCTGCGCCCATGCCTGCAAGGCGGCTCCGGACAACAAGGCCATGGCCCCTTGCCCCGAGCGCATCGACAGCCTGGTCGAGAAAACCGAGCGCCTGATCCGCCTGCGCCGCCGCAAGCCGACCGAAAAGAAAGTCGCCATCGTCCTCTTCGGCTTCCCGCCCAACGCAGGCGCCGTGGGCACTGCCGCCTATCTGTCCGTCTTCGAAAGCCTGCACAACACCATGCGGGAAATGCAGGCCCAGGGCTACGACATCGAGGTACCCGAAACCGTCGACGCCCTGCGCGCCGCCATCCTGCAAGGCAACGCCGCCCAATACGGGCAAGAGGCCAATGTCGCCGCCCATGTCAGCGCCGACACCATCGTCGCAAACGCGCCCCACCTTTCCGAGATCGAAGAGGTCTGGGGCCCCGCTCCCGGTAAGGTGCAATCCGACGGGCGCGGCGTCTTCGTGCTGGGCCAGGATTTCGGCAACGTCTTTGTCGGCATCCAACCCGCTTTCGGCTACGAAGGCGATCCGATGCGCCTGCTCTTCGAGCGCGGCTTCGCGCCCACCCATGCCTTCGTGCAGTTCTACCAATGGCTGCGCAACACCTACCAGGCCGACGCGATCCTGCATTTCGGCATGCATGGCGCGCTGGAATTCATGCCGGGCAAGCAGGCGGGTGTCGGCCCGCGCGACTGGCCCGACCGCCTGATCGGCGAGATGCCCAACATCTACCTTTACGCGGCCAACAACCCGTCCGAGGCCAGCCTCGCCAAGCGCCGCTCCGGCGCCGTCACCATTTCGCACCTCACCCCGCCACTGGCCACCGCCGGGCTCTACAAGGGTCTGGCCGAGCTGAAAGACAGCCTGACCCGCTGGCGCGCCACGCGCCCCGGCGCGTCTGAGCGCGCCGATCTGGAAACCCTCATCGCCGAACAGGCCGAGGCCGTCGACCTGGGCGACACCGACTCCGAAACGCTCTGGCTGAAACTGCTGGAAACCGAAGATGCCCTGATCCCCGAGGGTCTGCATGTCGTGGGCCGGCCGATGTCCGACACGGCCCGCGCCGAGTATCTCGATCTCATGGCCGACGCCGATGCGGAGACCCGCGCCACTGCCGACAAACATCTGCGGGAAAGCACCGAGATCCCCGCGATCCTGCACGCGCTGGCGGGCGGCTATACCGCGCCGGTGCATGGCGGCGACCTCATCCGCTCACCCGACATCCTGCCCACGGGCCGCAACATTCACGCGTTCGACCCGTTCCGCATGCCGTCGGAATTCGCCTGCCGCGAAGGGGCCGCACAGGCGCAGCTTCTGCTGGACACTCACAAGACCCTGCCACGCACCGTGGCGATCGTCCTTTGGGGCTCCGACAACATCAAATCCGACGGCTCACAACTGGCGCAGGCCCTGGCGCTCATGGGCGCCAAACCGCGCTTCGACAGTTTCGGCCGCCTTTGCGGGGCGGACCTCATACCGCTTACGGAACTGGGCCGTCCCCGCATCGACGTCATCATGACCCTGTCGGGCATCTTCCGCGACCTGCTGCCGCTTCAGACCAAGCTGCTGGCCGAGGCCGCGCTCAAGGCCGCGCAGGCAGAAGAGCCGGTCGAACAGAACTTCATCCGCGCCCACGCGCTGGCCTATGCCGAAAAGATCGGCTGCGACCTGCAAACCGCCGCCCTGCGCGTCTTTTCCAATGCCGAGGGCGCTTACGGCTCGAACGTCAACATGATGGTCGACAGCTCGGCCTTCGATGACGAGGACGAACTGGCCGACGCCTACCTGTCGCGCAAATCCTTCGCCTACGGCGTCGACGGCAAGGCCGCCGCCAATGACAAGCTCCTGCAAACCGCGCTTGGCGACGTGGAACTGGCCTACCAGAACCTCGAATCCGTCGAGCTCGGCGTCACCACGGTCGACCACTATTTCGACACGCTGGGCGGCATCTCGCGCGCGGTCAAACGCGCCCGCGGCGGCGAAGAGGCGGCGATCTACATCTCCGACACCACCCGCGGCGCGGGCAAGGTGCGCACGCTGGCCGACCAGGTCTCGCTTGAAAGCCGCTCCCGCGCGCTGAATCCCAAGTTTCACGAGGCACTGCTGCAACACGGTGCCGAAGGCGTGCGTCAGATCGAAAGCGCCTTCACCAACACGATGGGCTGGTCCGCCACTACCGGCCAGGTCGAGCCCTGGGTCTACCAGCGCTTGTCCGAGACCTTCATCCTCGACGCGGACATGCGCCAGCGCCTGGCGGAACTCAACCCGACCGCCTCCTCGCGCATGGCCAACCGCCTGCTGGAGGCGCATGCCCGCTCCTATTGGCAGCCCGATACGGACACTCTCTCGGCCCTGCGCAACGCCGCCGACTCCCTCGAAGATCACCTCGAAGGAGTCGCAGCAGAATGACACGTAACCCCGAAAGGACAGGCGACACATGAGCCCTCGCGACGACATTCCGGCCCTCAGGGGCCAAGACGGCGAAGGATCGGTTCAGGTTCACCAGGACCCATCGATGAAGATCGAAGGGGCCAAGGTCTTCTCGGTCTATGGCAAGGGCGGGATCGGCAAGTCCACCACGTCCTCGAACCTCTCGGCGGCCTTTGCCAAGATGGGCAAGCGCGTGCTGCAGATCGGCTGCGATCCCAAGCATGACAGTACCTTCACCCTGACCGGTCGCTTACAGCCAACGGTGATCGACATCCTGAAAGAGGTCGATTTCCACCCCGAGGAACTGCGCCCCGAGGATTTCGTGGCCGATGGCTGGGGCGGCGTCAAATGCGTCGAAGCAGGGGGGCCGCCCGCCGGCACCGGCTGCGGCGGCTATGTCGTGGGCCAGACGGTCAAGCTGCTGAAACAGCACCATATGCTGGAAGACACAGATGTGGTGATCTTCGACGTGCTGGGCGACGTGGTCTGCGGCGGTTTCGCGGCACCGCTGCAACATGCCGACCGCGCGGTGATCGTCACCGCGAATGACTTCGACAGCATCTACGCCATGAACCGCATCATCGCCGCGGTTCAGGCCAAGTCGGCCAACTACAAGGTCCGGCTTGCCGGGTGCGTCGCCAACCGCTCGCGAGAGACCAACGAGGTTGACCGCTACTGCGAGAAAGTCGGCTTCAACCGCATCGCGCACATGCCCGATTACGACGCCATCCGTCGTTCGCGCCTGAAAAAGAAGACCCTCTTCGAGATGCCCGACGAGGAAGACATTGTCATGGCCCGCAAGGAATACGTCCAGCTGGCCGAAACCCTCTGGCGCGGCACCGAACCGCTGGCCCCCGCCCCGATGGAAGACCGCGATATCTTCGAGCTCCTGGGGTTCGATTGATGAACTACGCCGCCGCATATCGCATTGCCGTCCCGGGCTTGACCCGGGACCTCTTGGCCAACGTCGAGGCCCCGGATCAAGTCCGGGGCGCGACACGCGCACGGGACTCGGCATGACTTACGACCGCACATTGACCCGGGTCGAAACCTATTTCGACAAGACCGCCACCCGCACGTGGGAGGCGCTGACCAGCGATGCGCCGGTCTCGAAGATCCGGGAAACCGTGCGGCGCGGGCGGGGCGCAATGCGCGAACAGATGCTGTCGCGCCTGCCCAATGACCTGCGCGGCGCGCGTATCCTCGACGCGGGCTGCGGCACCGGCGCCATGACCACCGAACTCGCCGCGCGCGGGGCCGACGTGGTGGCCGTCGACATTTCGCCCTCGCTCGTGGGCATCGCCCAACGACGTCTGCCCGAAACGCTGGCCCACCGCGTGGCCTTTCACGCCGGCGACATGCTGGATGCGGGGCTGGGCCGCTTCGACCACGTTCTGGCGATGGACAGCCTGATCTACTACCGCGACGCCGATATCGCCCGGTCGCTGGCTACGCTCATGGCGCGCACATCGGGCAGGATCGTATTCACCGTCGCCCCGCGCACGCCGCTCTTGATGGGTATGTGGTACGCGGGCAAGCTCTTTCCCCGCTCCGACCGCTCGCCCACCATGATCCCGCACAGCCCCGCGCGCCTGTCGCGCGCCTATGCGCGGGCCGAAGGCACCGGCACCCTTGTGCCGCTTCAACGTGTGACCTCGGGCTTCTACATTTCCCACGCGATGGAGGTGACTGCATGAGCCGTCCTTCGCCCCTCAAGCACCTCAGCCTGCGCGCCCTGCCCTTCGCGGACGCGGCCAGCGAGGGGTTGCCGATGGGCGAACTGCTGCGGCTCTCACTGTTCCAGGTGTCAGTCGGAATGGCCACGGTCATGCTGCTGGGAACACTCAACCGCGTCATGATCGTCGAGCTTTCGGTCCCGGCCACCATCGTCGCCGTCATGATCGCCCTGCCCGTCCTGATCGCGCCCTTCCGCACTCTGCTCGGCTTCCGCTCCGACACTTACCGCAGCGCCATCGGCTGGAAGCGCGTGCCCTACCTTTGGTTCGGCTCGCTCTGGCAAATGGGCGGCCTCGCGGTGATGCCCTTTTCCCTGCTAGTCCTGTCGGGCAATACCGTCCACGACGTGCCCTTCGCGGGCGAGGTTCTGGCCGGCCTGGCCTTCCTGATGACCGGCCTCGGCCTGCACATGACCCAAACCGCCGGTCTGGCCCTCGCCACCGACCGCGCGGATGAGGCGACACGCCCGCGCGTCGTGGCGCTGCTTTACGTGATGTTCCTGCTGGGCATGGGCGTCTCCGCCATCGTCATCGGCTGGCTTCTGCGAGACTTCAGCGAATTGGCCTTGATCCGCGTCGTGCAGGGCGCGGCGCTCGCGGGCATCGTGCTCAACCTCATCGCGCTGTGGAAACAGGAAAAGATGGCGCCGATGACACACGCGGAACGCGCCGCCCCCCGCCCCCGGTTCGCCGAGGCCTGGGCCGACCTGATGTCCGGCGGTCAGGCCGGGCGTCTTCTGGCGGTGGTCTTCATCGGCACCATGGCCTTCAACATGCAGGACGTCCTGCTCGAGCCCTATGGCGGCGAAATCCTGGGCCTCTCGGTGTCGTCCACCACACTTCTGACCGCGCTCTGGGCAACGGGCGCACTGGCCGGCTTCGTCTGGACCGGTCGCTCCCTGGCGCAGGGGCGCAATGCGCACCGGCTGGCGGCCCTCGGCGTGCTGATCGGTGTCGCGGCCTTTGCCATCGTGGTCTTCGCCGCGCCGATGAACTCGACCGCCCTCTTCTTTGCCGGGGCCTGCCTGATCGGGCTGGGCGGCGGCGTCTTCGCCGTCTCGACTCTCACAGCGGCAATGACCATGACCACCCGAGGCAAGGCTGGCAACGGCCTCGCGCTCGGTGCCTGGGGTGCCGCGCAGGCCACCGCGGCAGGGCTCGCCATCGCCTTTGGCGGGGGCATCCGCGACGCGGTCAATGCTGCCGCCACCTCCGGCGCATGGGGCGAGGTGCTGAACACGCCCGCCACCGGTTATACCTTTGTCTACCACACCGAAATCGCCCTTCTCTTCGTCACGCTCGCCGTGATCGGGCCACTGGTGCGCAACCCGCGCGCCGCCACCCATTCCACCCCATCGGAGGCGGCCCGCATCGGCCTGGCCGACTTCCCGACATGATGTGCCGATCCATGGAAAGGATATGCCATGAGTAACGCTTTCTTCGCCAACTTCGATCTCGCCAGTCTTTCGATCTGGCTGTTCTGGATCTTCTTCGCCGGGCTGATCATCTACATCCAGCGCGAGAACATGCGCGAGGGCTACCCCCTGGAAGATGATGACGGCAACCTGTCCGCCAACCAGGGTCCCTTCCCGATCCCGGGCGACAAGACCTTCATCCTGCCTCATGGCCGGGGCGAACTGACCGTTCCGTCGGGCCAGCGCCCCGACCGGCAAAACGTGGCCCTGCAAAAAACCGCTGCGGGCAACGGCTTTCCGTTCGAACCCACGGGCGACCCGCTTGCCGATGGCGTCGGCCCGGCCTCCTGGGCCAACCGCGAGGACGTGCCGGAACTTGACGGTCACGGCCACCCCAAGATCGTGCCGATGTCGGCCAACGAACACTTCCACGTGGCCGCGGGCCGTGACCCGCGCGGCCTGCCTGTCATGGCCGGCGACGGCGAGGTCGTGGGCATGATCACCGATCTCTGGGTCGATGAGCCTGAGCAACTGGTCCGCTACCTCGAAATCGAACTCGACGGCGATCACGGCGGCGGCAAGCGACTGGTGCCGATGACCCTGACGCGGATCAAGAGCAACCACGTCAAGGTGCTGAAGCTCTACGGCAAGCACTTTGCCGGCGTGCCGCAACACGCCTCGCCCAACCAGGTGACCAAGCTCGAGGAAGACAAGATCTCGGCCTATTACGGCGGCGGCACGATCTATGCCGACGACGCCCGCCTCAACCCCAAGCTGGGCTGAGACAGCCGGACCGACGGAGGAGAAGACGATGCCCCATGACGACTTTCACGTGGAACCGGTGCCGGGCCTGCCCGAACGCCCGCCCGAGGGCGAGCAGATTCTGTGGCAGGGCCGGCCCAACTGGTGGGCGCTCACGGTGCAGTCGCTCAACCTCTACTGGGTGGTGGGCTATTTCGTCGTCCTCTTCGCCTGGCGCTTCGTCACCCTATTCGATCAGGTTGGCATGGCACATGCGTTCCGGGTGTCCTTCCCTTTCCTGGTCATCGGCGCGGTGGCTGCGGCACTCCTGCTTCTGATCGGCTATGTGCAGGCCCGCGCCACCGTCTACACCATCACCAACCGACGCGTGGCGATGCGCGTCGGCGCGGCGCTGACCGTCACGCTCAACCTGCCCTTCAGCCGCATCGCCAGCGCCGATCTGGCGCTGCGCCGCTCGGGCAACGGCACCATCGCGCTCGACCTGATGGACCCGCCGCCGCTCAGCTACCTGACCTGCTGGCCTCATGTGCGGCCCTGGCACGTGCGCAAGCCGCAGCCCGCGCTGCGCGCCATCGACGACGCCGCCCGCGTCGCGCGCCTCATTGCCGAGACGGCCGAGGCGCAGGTCAATGCACCAAAACTGGCCCGTATACCGGCCGAAACCGACACCGGCGCGGACGACATCGCCCCAGGCGCCGTGCCGGCGGAATGACAAGGACCTGACACGACATGGCCCAGATCGACCACATCCACGCAAACGACCGCGACGGACATGACAAGGAACTCGTCCCGCGCGCGCTGGTCTTCGCGGTCTGCACCTTCGTGCTGATCGTTCTGGCGCTGGTCAGCTGGTCGCGCCTGTCGGGCCAGCCGGTCACCTATACGCCGCCCACCGGTACCATCACGCATGAACGCACCTTCAACCTGTCGGGCGACATGTCCGGCAGCGCCACCGTGACCGAACTCGACGGCACGCTCATCGCCGACCTGAATCCGAAAGAGGGCGGGTTCATCTCGGGAGTCTGGAGGGTGATCCAGCGCGAGCGCACCAAACACCGCGTGTCCCTAGAGGGCCCGCTGACACTCGTCCGCTACGACAACGGACGCATCGCGATCCACGACCCGTCCACGGGCTGGAGTGCCGACCTCATGGGGTTCGGCATCGACAACGCCAAGGCCTTTGCAAGGCTCCTGGCACAATAGCAAAAGGAGACGCCAGAATGGGATGGCTGACCAAAGACATAGAAAGAGCGCCCTGCACGGTCGAAGTATCACACTGCTTTGAATCCCTGCACGCGCATGTGCGGTTCAACAACGGGGCGGTGATCCACCCCGGCGACGAGGTCAAGGTCCACGGCCCCGAGATCATGGCGCCCTTCGGCGAGGTGGTCAGCGAGGACCGCGATGCCACCATCGTGCGCGCCAGCAAACTGGAACAGCTCTGGACCCGCCTCACGGGTGATTTCGAGGTGATGGAGCTGTGCGAGTTTTCCTTCTCAGAGGAGGTTACGCTATGAACGCCCACACCGGAAAGCACACCGCCGACGCCACCACCGTTGAAGAGGGGCTCGAGATCGCCGAAGCGCAGGATCGCCAGTACAACGATGAAATGGCGACCGAGACGGCGATGTCCAACACATTGCTCACGCCGCGGTTCTACACCACCGATTTCGACGAGCTTGACGCCATCGACGTCAGCCCGGTGCGCGCCGATTGGGACAAGCTGATCGACCAGATGCAGGCCGACCCCAACAAGGGCCACTTCAAGAAGAACGAGGATTGGGACCATGTCGATTGGGAGGGGATGGACCCCGCCCTGAAAAAGGAATTCATCGACTTCCTGATCTCATCTTGCACCGCCGAGTTCTCAGGCTGCGTCCTCTACAAGGAGATGAAGCGCCGCGGCAACAACAAGGACATCACCCAGCTTTTCCAGCTCATGGCCCGTGACGAGGCCCGGCATGCCGGATTTATCAACGACGCCCTGCGCGAAGCGGGGTTACGCGTAAACCTGGGCTTCCTGACGCAAAAGAAGAAATACACCTACTTCCGCCCCAAGTTCATCTACTATGCCACCTATCTTTCGGAAAAGATCGGCTACGCGCGGTACATCACCATCTACCGCCACCTCGAGGCCAACCCCGAGCATCGCTTCCACCCGATCTTCAAGTGGTTTCGCGAATGGTGCAATGACGAGTTCAGCCACGGCGAGGCCTTCGCCCTGCTGATGAAGACGGACCCCAAACTGACCTCGGGTCGCAACGTCTACTGGATCAAATTCTTCCTGACGGCGGTCTACGCCACGATGTATGTCCGCGACCACCAGCGCCCGGCGTTTCACGACGCGCTCGGCGTCGATCCGGACTGGTACGCGCACGAGGTCTTCACCAAGACGTCGGAACTGTCCAAGCAGATCTTCCCGATCACGCTGGATATCGACAGCCCGAAATGGCAGCCGCTGCTGGAAAAGCTGCAAAAGGCCAATGTGGATCTCGACACCGCGCGCAAACAGGGCGGCCCGATGGGCTTCGTGAAGCGTCTGTCGGCGCAGGCCCGTGCAGGCACGGCCTTCGTGCGGCTGATACTGATCCCGTCCAAGTCGCACAAGGTGCCGGAAAACGTGCGGCTGGAGCCGGCTTACTGATGACCGGCCCTCGCCATATCGCACGACCCGCCCCGGACTTGATCCGGGGCCTCGTGCGGGCAGAGGTCCCGGGTCAGGCCCGGGACCGGGCGACCCGATGCTGACCTCCCCCTGGATCGCGGCCCTTGCGGCCCTCTTTATCTGGTGGTTCTCCACCGGGGCGATCCTGATGGTGGTGCGCCATGCCGACCGGGCCGGCGGAAACGCCCGCATGATCTGCCTGCTGTCGTCGCTGCCCTTGCTGGCTCTTGGCCTCTGGGGATTCCAGGCGACCCTGTCGATGGACACGACGCTTGCCGCCTATGGCGCGTTCCTCGCGGCGCTGGCGATCTGGGGCTGGGTGGAACTCACGTTCCTGACGGGCGTGATCACCGGCCCCAACCTGCGCGCCTGTCCCGACGGCCTGCCGGAATGGGAACGCTTCATCCGCGCCTGGGGCACCGTGGCCTATCACGAGACTTTGCTGACGCTGATCTTCGTCGCGATGTGGCTGCACGCCGCCGGGTCGGTGAACACGTTTGGCCTCTGGACCTTCACGATCCTCTACTTCGCCCGTATCTCGGCCAAGCTGAACCTCTATTTCGGCGTGCCGCGCATCAACACCGAATTCCTGCCCGAGGCGCTTGGCCACCTCGCCAGCCATTTCCGCATCCAGCGGCTCAACTGGGTCTTCCCGATCTCCGTGTCGGCCCTGACCTTCGCCGTGGCCTGCTGGCTGGAACGGCTCTACGCGGCCCAATCCGCATTCGACGTGGTGGGCTTCGCGCTTCTGTCGGCGATCGCCGGCCTCGCGCTTCTCGAACATTGGCTGATGGTGCTGCCATTGCCCGATGCCAAGCTCTGGCGCTGGATGCTTCCCGCGCCCAAACCGACACAAGACAAAAATACAAGACCGGAGGGATCCCATGGATTTTGATGCCATGTTCAACGCGCAGCTCGGCGCACTCAAGGAAGAGGGCAACTACCGCATCTTCGCCGAACTCGAACGCCGCTGCGGTGATTTCCCCCGGGCGCGCAGCCATGACGCCGACACCCCCGACGAGGTCACGGTCTGGTGCTCCAACGACTATCTGGGAATGGGCCAGAACGACGAAATTCGCCAAGTGATGAAGGACGCCATCGACCA
This sequence comes from Roseovarius sp. MMSF_3298, assembly GCF_030733705.1. Classification (NCBI taxonomy): domain Bacteria; kingdom Pseudomonadati; phylum Pseudomonadota; class Alphaproteobacteria; order Rhodobacterales; family Roseobacteraceae; genus Roseovarius; species Roseovarius sp. MMSF_3298. The sequence continues at coordinate 3,636 of NZ_JASHIN010000045.1, read as the reverse complement.
GTGCGGTACCGGCGCCGGCGGCACCCGCAACATTTCGGGCACCAACAAGTATCACGTGGCACTCGAACACGAATTGGCCAATCTGCACGGCAAGGAAAGTGCCCTGCTCTTCACCTCCGGCTACGTGTCCAACTGGGCCGCGCTCGGCACGCTTGGCGCGCGCCTGCCCGACGCGGTGATCCTCTCGGACGAGCTCAACCACGCCTCGATGATCGAGGGCATCCGCCACTCCCGCGCACAGAAACGCATCTGGAAGCACAACGACCCCGAAGACCTCGACCGGCAACTGGCCACGCTGCCAGCCAACGCGCCCAAGATCGTGGCATTCGAATCTGTCTATTCCATGGATGGCGACATCTGTCCGATGAAAGAGATCGTCGAGGTCGCCGAGAAGCACGGCGCCATGACCTATCTCGACGAAGTTCATGCCGTGGGCCTCTACGGCCCGCGCGGCGGCGGTGTCAGCGAGCGCGAAGGTCTGGCCGACCGCATCACCCTGATCGAGGGCACGCTGGGCAAGGCCTATGGCTGCATGGGCGGCTACATCACCGGCTCCGCCGCGATGTGCGACTTCGTCCGCAGCTTTTCCTCGGGCTTCATCTTCACCACCGCCCTGCCCCCGGCCGTCGCGGCGGCCGCACAGGCCTCGGTGGCCTATCTCAAGGACAGCCGCGCCGAACGAGACGCCCAGCGCGACCGCGTCGCCTATCTGCGCGCCCAGCTCGACAGGCGCGGCATCCCGCATATGGACAACCCCAGCCACATCATCCCGGTGATGATCAAGGACCCGGTCAAGTGCCGGATGCTGGCCGACATCCTGATGCAGGACTGGGGCATCTACGTCCAGCCGATCAACTATCCCACCGTGCCCAAGGGCACCGAACGGCTGCGTTTCACCCCCGGCCCGCTGCACAGCTACGACGATATCGACCACCTTGTCGAAGCGCTCGGCGTCCTGTGGAAGCAGTGCGCGATAGCCCACGCCGTTGCCTGAGTTTCGCTGCGGCAATCCGTCAACCATGCGGAACCTTCAAACCCGCCGCAAGGTTGAGAATATGTCGGTTGATTTGGCCTGATATCAGCTATGTCATACAGACAGCCAAACGTATGGAGGACTCAATGAAGATCCACTTTACAGCCATCGCCCTTGCCAGTCTTGCCGCCCCCGCCTTGGCCCAGGACGGTGACGCCGAAGCCGGCGAAAAAGCCTTTCGCCAGTGCAAGGCCTGCCACATGGTCATCGACGACGCAGGCGAAACCATTGTCAAGGGCGGCCAGGTCGGCCCCAACCTTTATGGCCTCGCCGGTCGCACCGCAGGCTCGGTCGAGGATTTCAATTATTCCGACCTCGTGGTCGCCGCCGGCGAAGCAGGTCTCGAATGGGACCAGGAAAGCTTTACCGGCTACGTGCAGGACCCGACGCCGTGGTTGAAAGAATACACCGGCGAAGACGGTCGCGGGAAAATGACCTTCAAGCTGCGCAAGGAAGAGGACGCCGCGGATATCTGGGCCTATCTCGCCTCGGTCGGTCCCGAAAGCTGATCCACCATCCCGCATTCGAAAAGGCCGCCTTGGAGGGCGGCCTTTTTCGTGCCGCGTTGCACGCATCATGCTAGGATACACTCAAAACAGGAGAGAGCGTCGTGATCGCAGGGGCACATGCAATTCTCTGGCTGCGCGAAGACGGCAAGGGCAATGACGCCTGCCGGTTCGCTGATGCCGAGGGCGGATATCTGATCGACGGATCCTCGACCGACGCGGACGGTACCGTTCTTCGATACCGCATACGCGCCCGTGCCGATGGCACCACCCGGCGCGTCCGCATCGGCAAGAAATCCCGCCTGAATCTGCGCCACAAGAAGGACGGCAGCTGGACGTTGAACGACGCCCCGATGCCCGGCATCCAGGGTGCCACCGATATCCTCCTCGACTTCACGCCGGCGAGCTTTACCCTGCCAATCCGCCGTCTTGCCCTCGACACTGGGGCGCAGTCCGAAATCATCGCGGCACGGCTGGACATGGCAACCGAAAAGCTTACCCCGCTTCATCTCGTTTTCCGGCGCATTTCAGAAGACACCTACGAAGTCGAAACTGTCGAGACAGGTACGACCACAAGAATTTCGGTCGACGACCACGGCATCGTGCAGTCGCAGCCGGGCCAGTGGATCGCGCAGGCCTGACCCCGCTATCCGGCCATCTGACCGGCCAGCATCCATATCCCCATGCCCAGCATAACCACGTTTTCGGTCAGCGAAATGACCCCCAAGGGCACGTTCGATCCGCCACCGACGCAGGCACAGGTCAACTCGCGCTTGTCGATATAGACGGCCTTGAACACGCTCCACCCGCCGACGGCCCCGATCAAGATCGCCACAGGCGCGACCAGCCAGATCAGCGCGCTGCCCGTACCGATCAGTGCCATCATGCCTACGCCCGCGTAAAGCTCGGCAAAGGGATAGGCATAGCCGTATGGCACGTATCGCTGCGCCAGCAGGTCATAGCCCAGAAAGCCATTCACGAAGCCTTCGACATCCTGAAGCTTCTGGACGGCCAGAACCACCATCGAACTCGCAAAGAACCATTTCAACCATGTCAGCAGCGGAAAGCCGTCATAGAGGTTCAATACGATCGCCAGCGCCATCAGCGCAGTACTGGCGAAGATCGCGATGACGGGCATGTAGGTCGTGTCGTCTTCGCCCATCACGCGATAGCCGAAATGCGCTTTCAGTTCGCTGTACCCACCGATCCGCTTGCCGTCGATAAAGGTTTGCGGCGTCGTCTCCACCCCGTGCGCCTCCATGAACGCTTCGGTTTCCTCGCGCGTAGTCAGGGGATTGTCGTCAATCTGGTATCCGCGCCGTTTCAGCATGGACAGTGACTTCAGCCCGAAGGGACACAAATGCCCCGGCATCACCATCCGGTACAGCGACGCGGTCTTTTCACCCCCCTCGCTTTTGGAACGGGCCGTGTCGGGACCGTCGATCATGTCCGTCGATGTCATGGTGAATGCCTTTCGGGTTACTCGCTTCAAGGCAAAACGCCACGACCGGCGTGGCCGCTTCGCAATTCACTGAATCAACGGAATGACAGCCGGTTTGTTCCGGCGATCATCGCCGGACCCTCGACCCAAAGACACCCGAAAGCGCGTCAGCCTACGGCGTTCAGCGTGACAATCTCCGCCGCCCGGCCCACGGCCGCGCGCGCGGTCACGGCGATATCGGCCGCCGTCAGGCCCGCATCGGCATACATGTCCTCCGGGCTTGCCTGGTCGATATAGCGGTCCGGCAAATGCATCGTGCGCACCGCCAGTCCCCGGTCGAACGCGCCTTCGGCAGCCAGCGCCTGCAGCACCATCGCGCCGAATCCGGCCATCGCGCCCTCTTCCACCGTGATCAATGCCCGGTGATGCCGCGCCAACTGCCGGATCAGATCCATGTCCAGCGGCTTGGCAAAGCGCGCGTCGGCCAGCGTCACCGACAGGCCCTCGGCCTCCAACGCCTGCGCCGCCGCCCGGCATTCCGCCAGATGCGCGCCGTAAGACAGGATCGCCACGTCGTCGCCGTCTTGCAGGACGCGGCCCTTGCCAATTTCCAGAACCTCGCCCCGCTCCGGCAGGTCGACCCCCGTCCCCGCCCC
>NZ_JASHIN010000044.1:0-22031 GCF_030733705.1 Roseovarius sp. MMSF_3298 | reverse complement strand
CCCCCCCCCCCCCCCCCCCCCACGCCGCGTACCATTTCCACTTTTTCAACGGAGGCCGAGCGATGTCCGGTTCCGCCCACGCCACAGCGGCCGCCCGCCATGGTGGCAACCCCGTTCTGCGGATCATCGGCTGGATCAGCCAGATTTGCGGCGTCGTCGCCGCGCTGATGATCGTCGCGTCCGTGTTGATCGTCTGTCAGATGATTTTCATCCGGTTCGTGCTGAACCAGTCCACGATCTGGCACACCGAGGGTGTGACGTACCTGATGATCGGCGCGACCATGCTGGGCCTGCCCTACGTGCAATACGTGCGGGGTCACGTGAACGTTGACCTGCTGCCGATCATGATCCCCAACAAGGCGCGGCGGGTGCTGGCCGGGATCGTCATGGCGCTGACCCTGGCCGTGGTCGGCATGATGCTCTGGCACGGGTATCATTTCTGGCACGAGGCCTGGGACTGGGGCGAGACGTCGAACACGCCGTGGAACCCCAAGCTTTGGGTGCCGTATCTTGCGCTGCCGCTGGGCTTTGGCCTTTATGCGCTGCAACTGGCGGCTGACCTTTTTGCAATGACCACGGGCATCGACAAGCCCTTCGGGCTGGAGGACGTCTGATGGATCCGCTTGCACTGGGTGGCCTGGTTGCCATCATCACCATCGTTGTCCTGTTTTCGGGCATCTCCGTGGCCGCGGGTCTGCTGGTCGTCTCGGCCGGATTCCTGATCATCTTCGACGGGATGAGCTCGCTGTCGCTGATGCCGGAGATCTTTTTCGGCAAGCTGGACAATTTCGCGCTGCTGTCGATTCCGATGTTCATCATCATGGGCGCCTCCATCGCCTCGACCCGCGCGGGCGCTGATCTTTACGAGGCGCTGGAACGCTGGCTGACCCGCGTGCCGGGCGGGCTGGTGGTGTCGAACCTCGGGGCCTGTGCGCTGTTTGCCGCGATGTCGGGGTCGAGCCCGGCCACCTGTGCGGCCATCGGCAAGATGGGCATCCCCGAAATGCGCAAGCGGGGCTATCCCGATGGCGTCGCCGCGGGGTCCATCGCCGCGGGCGGGACGCTGGGGATCCTGATCCCGCCGTCGGTTACGATGATCGTCTACGGCATTGCCACCGAGACCTCGATCGGGCGGTTGTTCCTTGCGGGCGTGTTCCCGGGGCTGCTGCTGGTGGGCCTGTTCATGGCGTGGTCGCTCTATTCCACTTGGAAGTCGGGCAACGCGAGCGTGCTGTCGGCGGGCAGCTACACCTGGAAGGAACGGGTGGAGATCCTGCCGCGTGTCCTGCCGTTCCTGTTCATCATCCTTGGCGTGCTTTACGCCATGTATGGCGGCATCGCCACGCCATCGGAAACGGCGGCCGTCGGCGCGCTGATGTGCATGTTGATCGCCATGGTGATCTATCGCCTGTGGGACCCACGCCAGATCTGGACGGTGCTGCGCGACAGTACGCGGGAAAGCGTGATGATCCTGTTCATCATCGCGGCGGCCGGCGTGTTCTCCTACATGCTGTCGTCGCTCTTCATCACGCAATCCATCGCCGAATGGATCGGCACGCTGGACGTGAACCGCTGGGTGCTGATGGGCGCGATCAACGTCTTCCTGCTGATCGCGGGCTTCTTCCTGCCGCCGGTGGCGGTGATCCTGATGGCCGCGCCGATCCTGCTGCCGATCATCACCACCGCCGGGTTCGACCCGATCTGGTTTGCCGTCGTGCTGACGATCAACATGGAAATCGGGCTGATTTCGCCGCCGGTGGGCCTGAACCTTTACGTGATCAACGGCATTGCGCCGGATATCTCGCTGAAGACGATCCTGACCGGGTCACTGCCCTTCGTGGCCTGCATGGTGATCGCGATCATCCTGCTGTGCCTGTTTCCGGGTATCGCCACGTGGCTGCCCGATATGGTGATGGGAGCGGAGCTATGACCTTGCTGGCCGACCTCTTGTCCACGGTTTTCGAGCGTCGCTACGGCGCGTCCCGGGGGGTGCCGCGCGACGATCGGCCCATCGAGGAACTGACCGCCGACCTGATCGGGGCCACCGGCGAGGTCTCTGGACAGGCCGTGGCGCGGCAGATCCTGGGCCGGTACGAAGGCTGGGACGATGCCGCGAAGCTGGAGTTTTTCCGGCACCTCGCGCGTGATATGGTTATCAACCCAGAGCAGGTGCGTGACGCGCTGGACGCGTACGAGCGCGGCCAGTCCAAGGCCACCTACCGCGCCTTCCTGAACGCCTCGGAATCGCCGCGGCAGGAGTTGATCCGGCGGATGAACCAGGTGCCGGGCGCCACCAAGCGGCTGGTCGGGATGCGCACGGACCTGCTGCGGCTGGGCCGGGGCGATGACGAGTTGCAGGCTCTGGACCTGGATTTCCGGCATTTGTTCGCAAGCTGGTTCAATCGCGGGTTCCTTGTTCTGCGCCCGATCAGCTGGGAAAGCCCGGCGCATATCCTGGAAAAGATCATCGCCTACGAGGCCGTGCACGCGATCGACAGTTGGAACGACCTGCGCCGGCGGCTGGAGCCGGCGGACCGGCGCTGTTTCGCGTTCTTTCACCCGGCCATGCCGGACGAGCCTTTGATTTTCGTGGAAGTGGCGCTGACCGATGGCATCCCGGGCTCGATCCAGGAGGTTCTGGCCGAAGAACGCGACCAGATCGACGTCGAACGGGCCAACACCGCCGTGTTTTACTCGATCTCGAACTGCCAATCCGGCTTGGCGCAGATCTCTTTCGGAAACTCGCTGATCAAGCAGGTGGCGGCGGATCTTGCGCTAGAGAATCCGGCGCTAAGGAATTTCGTCACCTTGTCGCCGATCCCCGGCCTGACCCGTTGGATGGAAAGCCTCGACATCAACCCCGGGGCGCAGCAACCCGATGCGCTGTGCGAATACGCCGCCTATTACCTGACGCAGGCCAAGCGCGACGATGGCCTGCCGCTGGACCCGGTGGCGCGGTTCCACCTTGGCAACGGGGCGCAGGTTCACAAGGTTCATGCCGGGGCGGACGTGTCGACCAACGGGATTAAGCAATCCGCGGGGGTAATGGTGAATTACCTCTATGACCTGAGCAAGGTGTCCCAGAACCATGAACGCTTCGCGGCCGAACAGAGGGTCGCGACGTCGAGCGAAATCAAATCGCTGGCCGCAAGTGCCGCAAAAACAATGCCGGAGGAGGGACACGCATGACCAATCCCCTTTTCGATGCCCTGTTCGGAGATCACGTGGGCAAAGACACGCCGTTCCTTTATCTGCCAGACGGTGACACGCTGACCCACGACCAGTTTCTGCGGCTGACCGCGCAATATGCCAACGCATTCGCGGCGGCAGGGCTTCAGCCCGGTGCCCGGGTGGCCGCGCAGGTCGAGAAGTCGCACTATGCCCTGGCCGCATATGCCGCCTGCGTGCAGGCAGGGCTGGTGTTCCTGCCGCTGAACACCGGCTATACGGTGGAGGAACTGAGCTATTTCATCGAAGACAGTGGCGCGTCGATGATGATTTGCAAGGGAGACAGGCGCAGTGCGCTACAGCCTATCACGTCGGAGCACGGCGCGGCGCTGGAGACACTGGACGAAGATGGCTCTGGCAGTCTGTCGGAGAAGGCGGCGGACGCGTCCGAGACGTTCGAGACCGTAAGCCGCAAGGAAGATGACCTGGCTGCGCTGCTCTACACCTCGGGGACCACGGGGCGGTCAAAAGGCGCAATGCTGAGCCAGGAGAACCTGCTATCGAACGCCGAGACATTGGCGGAGCACTGGCGGTTCACCAGTGACGATGTCCTGCTGCACGCGCTGCCGATCTTTCACACGCATGGTCTGTTCGTGGCCACCAACATCACGCTGGTGGCGGGTGGCGCGATGATCTTCCTGCCGAAATTCGATCTGGACACGGTCATCGACCTTTTGCCGGATGCCACCGCGATGATGGGGGTGCCGACATTCTATACGCGCCTTCTGGACGATGCGCGGTTCGACAGGGATCTTGTGGCGCATATGCGGCTGTTCGTGTCGGGCAGTGCCCCGCTTCTGGCCGAGACGCATACGCAGTTCGAAAAACGCACGGGCCATCGCATCCTTGAACGCTATGGCATGACCGAAACCAACATGAACACGTCGAACCCCTATGACGGGGACCGGCGCGCCGGCACCGTGGGCTTTCCGCTGCCGGGGGTGGAGCTGAAGATCACCGACCCCGAGACGGGCGTGGAGGTGGCGCAGGGCGAGGTCGGCCAGATCGAGGTGCGCGGGCCGAACGTGTTCCAGGGGTATTGGCAGATGCCGGAGAAGACCGCGGCGGAGCTGCGGGAGAACGGGTTTTTCATCACCGGCGACCTCGGCATTATCGACGATCGCGGCTATGTCCAGATCGTGGGGCGCAACAAGGACCTGATCATCTCGGGCGGATACAACATCTATCCAAAAGAGATCGAACTGGTGCTGGACGAGCAGCCCGGCGTGCTGGAAAGCGCGGTGATCGGTGTGCCGCATGCGGATTTCGGCGAGACGGTGGTGGGCGTCATCGTGCCCGAGGCCGGGGCGCAGCCGGACCTTGATGCGATCGGCGAGGCGACGTCCAAGGCGCTTGCGCGGTTCAAACATCCCCGGAAACTGATCGTCAGGGACGAGTTGCCGCGCAATTCCATGGGGAAAGTGCAGAAGAACCTGCTGCGGGACGAGTTCAAGGACCTGTTCACGGCCGCCTGACGGCCTAGGCCAGACCGGCTTGGTGCAAAAGGTCCGGCAGTTTCTTGCGGACCTTGAAATAGCCTGTCGTCGCGTGGGGCCAGACAAGCGCATCCCAATCGCGGCGCCATTCGCACAGCGTGATGCCGGCCTTTTCAAGCGCGGGTTCGGCGGCGTCGAGCCAGTCGCGCAAGGGTCCCGTTGGCACGTAGGGTGTGACGATCTGGGACGCGCCCGCCTCCGTGGCCCAGTGGGCCAGCATGTCTGGATCGCCCGCCTGCAGGTTGTCGGCCTTGCGCGCGATGCGTTGGGCCGTGTCGGCCAGTGCCGCTGCTTCGAATTCCACCACCTTTTCGCCCACCGGGCCGGGCGCGCGCAGGGCGCTTGCGGCGAGGGTGGCCGTGGCGCGGATATCGAAACGGTCCAGTGGAAAGTCGTCGGGCCGGCAGTCTTCTTCGGTCACAAGCAGGGCGGTCGGCGTGTCGGGATCGGGCGCGTTGGGGCTGCGCAAGGGCTGAAGGTCCGGCAGGCTGTCGGGTTCGTGATCTTCCAGTCCGGCCGTCACCTCGGCGAGGTCGGACGCATCGGGTGTGAAGCGATGATCGGTAAACTTGGCAATGTTCCACGCCTGCGCCTCGTAGAACTTGCCCCGGGTGTGAAGCCCGCAGACCCATCTCCAGCTGAGCGTGTTCGAGGCCGGGTCGCCGTCAAGCAGGTGGCGATAGAAGAAATCCGCGCCCAGCCGCCAGGGAAGGCGCAAGGTGAACACCCAGATCGAGGCAAACCACATGCGAGCGTGATTGTGCAGATAGCCGGTCTCGGTCAATTCCCGCGCCCAGGCGTTCATGCAGTCGAGATCGGTTTCACCCGCTTGGACGCGCTCGACGGCATCGCGCAGGTCGGGATCGTCGTCGAGGCGGTCCAGGTCGGCGCGAAGCCCGTCGCGGTAGCTGTGCCAGATCTGCGGGCGGCGTTCGAGCCAACCCTTGAAGTAACTGCGCCACAGGATTTCCTGCAGGAATTTCTCGGCACCTTCAGCGCCGTGCCGCGCGAGGGCCGCAGCCATGACATCGGTTTCCAAAAGCAGGCGCCGGCGCAGGAAGGGAGAGAGTTGCGAGACGTGGTGGTGCTCTCCCTGTCCATGGTCGACATTGCGCCGGTGGGCGTAGCGGACCCCAAGGCGCGGCAGAACGGCGGCGAGATGCTGCTCGGCGGCCTCGCGTGTCGGGGTGGGCCAGTCCGGAGTGGAGATATCATCGGTCATTGCACGCCTGTTCTGCCAGTCGGTCAGAGAGGTAATGCGAACCCGAAGGTTGTCGACGCGAGACTCAGGCGATGTCGCGCAACGCCCCGCGCAGGGCGCGCGCCTGAAGCGGTTCGGTCAAGCTGGGTTTGGCGGCGTAGCCCATGCGCTCCATCGCCGGGCCTTCGTGCGGATGTGGTGCGTGGGCTAGGCCTGACCATACCAGAGACAGCAGACCCAGTTTGCTGTCAGACGCGTCTTTCAGGTGAGAGAGGGCACGGACAACGACCTTCTCGGTGTCGGTGAAGTCGGTGCCCAAGGGATAGTCGGGCAACAGGGTGTCCCGGTAGGGGGCAAGCCATCTGGCAATTGTTTCGGGTGTGTTTCGCGTGTGCGCGTCGGGAATCGTCCAGTCCGGATCAAGCTTGCCGGCCTTGTGGGCCTTTTCCAGGAGGCCGGGCTGGAACCGGCTGTCTGCGATGCAGATAAGGCGCTTGATGACTTCTTCGTCGGGCAGACCGCGCAGAAAGGCCGCGCCGTACTCGGTGACGACGATATCGCGCATGTGGCGGGGAACCGTCGTGACAGGCAGCTGCCAGACGATGTTCGAGGTGAGCGAGCCACCGCTTTGCCGCGTCGCAGGCAAGGTGAGAATGGCATGGGCGTCTTCGAGGGCAAACGCCTGTTCGAAGAAATTGAACTGGCCGCCGACGCCGCTGACCACCTGGCCGGGTTTGGCGGCGTCGGACATCGCGTCGCCCAGGAGGCTGACTTGCATGGCGCCATTGACGAAACGGGCGTCCTGCCGCGCGGTGCGCTTGGCCGCTTCGTCACCGTAGAGCGCGTTGGTGAAGCTGACCGGCATCATCTGAATTTTGTCACGGCGGTCGGGCGGCAGAGCGCGCAGACGTTCATACATGTCGCGGGCATCGACAAAAAAGCCCGCGTGGATCACCGCGCCCTCCACTTCGCGTTTCAGGATATCGGCTTCGAACAGGGCGACCAGGCCACCGACCAGCATTTCGGTGACCGCGTAGAGGCCTGTGCGGAACGGCCCTTCCTCGGCGCCCTGAAGCGGGAGCGGTGATTGACGCCAGACCTCGTGAAGGGATGCACGGTCGCGGGCGATCAGGGCGTTGGCCACGGCATCCCCGATGGCGCCGATGCCGATCTGAAGCGTGCCGCCATCGGGAACGAGGCGCGACACGTGCAGGGCAATGGCATGCTGCGCATCGGCCACGGGGCGGCGCAGGGCGGAAAAGAGGTCGATCTGTTCCGGCGGCTCCAGCACCATGGCGAATTCGCCGGCATCAAGTGCCGCGGGACCACTCATGAAGGGCAGCGCATCGTTCAATTCGGCCACGGCGATGAAATCCATCCGGCCCGCCGCGCGGCGCGCGAAGAGATCGGCAGAGATATCCGTGTTGCATGACATGCTGAAGCGGTCGCCCTCGCGCGGCATGAGCTGGGCCAGAACGTTGGGGTTCTGTGCGATCAGGACATCGCGGGCATGGGTGTAGTTGGCGGAGATATACTTGCGCTGGGCGTAATCGTTGCCGAGCCATGTTCCGGCCTGAAAGAAGAACTCGGAGACTTCGATGTTGTCGGGCAGGGCGCCTTGCTTGATCAGGTCGGCATAGGCCAGCGACGGCGCGGAGCCGAAAAAGCGATCCATCGCGGGATTGAGGAAGCGCGCCTCGATGTCCGAGGACGGCTCTGGGCGCTGCAGGGTCAGCGCCGTGAAGATCTTGAGCGTCAGTGACGGGTCATCGACGGCGGCACGCACCAGCGCGTTGACGAAGGTGACGGGTTTGCCAAGCCCAAGCGGAAGCGCCAGGCGGATCTCGCCGCCCGTCGCGTCATAGGTGGCCCGCGCCATCGCGTCGGCGTCGGTATGGACCTTAGGCCTATCAGCCAAGGTTTGACCAGCCGGGATCAGGGGCGAAGCGCGGGCCGTGGGCGGACTCGAGGTCCGTCAGTCGTTTCTTTATGTCGGCGATGCCGCGGGTCTTGGCATAGTGCATGGGGCCGCCGCGAAAGGGCGCCCATCCCGTGGCGAAGATCATTGTGGCATCCAGTTGGTCGGCATCTTTCGCCACACTCTTGCGCAGGACTTCGACGCAGGCGTTGAGCATGGGAAGGATCAAGCGGTCTGTCAGGCCGTCGGGGGAGTTGTCCATGTCGGCATCGGGGTGCGGCGTGCCCTCGGACCAGTCATAGAAGCCTTTGCCGGTCTTCTTGCCAAGCTCGCCATTTTCAACGCGCAGACGCAAGTCGTCGCTGATCGGCGGCATGGCGGTGTCGAGACTGTCAGCCAGGCTTTCGGCCACGTGCAGGCCGATATCCAGCCCCACCTGATCCGCCAGCGTGACCGGCCCCATGGGCATGCCGAACCGGATCGCGGCGGTGTCGATGACCTCCTTGGAGACGCCCTCGTCCATAAGCACCATAGCTTCGAGCATGTAAGGCACGAGCGCGCGATTGACGACAAAGCCGGGATAGTCGGTCACCAATGCGGGCAGCTTGCCGGTCGCACCGCAGAACGCGGCAAGGCGGCTGGCGGTCTTGTCATTCGTGGCGGTGCCCTTGACGACCTCGACGAGGTCGATTTTCGAGACCGGGTTGAAGTAATGAAGCCCGGCGAAGCGAGACTTGGCTGGCGCGGCGGTGGCGAGGTCATCGACCGACAAGCTGGACGTGTTCGTGGCAAGAATCGCGTCCTTCTTCAAAGCGCCCTTCAGCCCTTTGAAGATCTTCTGTTTGACGTCCTGTTCTTCGCTGGCCGCCTCGATCACCAGATCTGCATGGGCAAGGCCGTAGCCGTGCGGGTCCGGCATAAGGCGGTCGAGTGCATCGCGCGTTTCGGTTCCGCTAAGGTGCTTGTCTTCGCAGATCTTCACGGCGGTCTTGATCGCCTGGCCCAGTGGATCGGTTTGAATGTCACCCAAGGTCACGCTCTTGCCCTTGATCGCGGCGATGGCGGCAATTTCTGCGCCCATGGCGCCGGCGCCGATCACATGGACATGCGCGATGCCGTCGTCGCCGCGCCCGGCGTCCTTCAGCGATTGCTGGAGGAAGAAAACACGACGCAGGTTCTTCGAGGTGTCCGTATCGAGAAGCCGCGCGAAGCTGTCGATCTCGGCCTGCTGCATCGCATCGCGATCGTCGCCATGCTCTTCCCACAGGTCGATCAGGGCGTAGGGCGCCGGGTAATGCTCTTTCGGGGCTTTCTCTTCCGTCTTGCTGCGCATCTGGCGGGCGGCGAGGCCGCGCGCTTGGTCGAAAGAAAAAGCGCGGGACTTGAGGCCTGGCGACTGACGCTCGATCTTGCCGTTCCTGGCCGCAGTGATCGCGGCGGCAACGTGGCGTTCCTCGACGATCTTGTCGGCGATGCCTTGTGACTTGGCCCGCTTGGTATGAGCGGTCTTGCCGGTCAGCATCATGGTCATGGCGTCGGTCGGGTCGATCAGGGCGGGCAGGCGAAACGTGCCGCCAAGCCCGGGATGCAGGCCAAGCTGTACCTCGGGAAAGCCGAAGGATGCGCCCGGCGTGGCGATGCGGTAGTCGCAGGCGAGCGCCAGTTCGAAGCCGGCCCCCAAAGCTGCTCCGTGGACGATGCAGATGGTGGGGCAGGGCAGAGCCTCGATCCGGTCAAGCACGTCATGCGCCTGTCTCAGCATGTCCGCGGCGCCCTGATCGGTCATGGACTCGAACCCGGTGATGTCGGCCCCGGCGGCAAAACCGGCCTTCTTGGCCGAGCGAATGACAAGGGCGGCGGGCTTGTCCGCCTCGGCGGCGGCGATGTGGTCGTCCAGTTCGCGGATCACGTCTTCGGAGATCGTGTTGACGCTGCTGCCGGCCTTGTCGAGGACGAGCCAAAGCACGTTGTCGCCGTCCCGTGCCGTGCGCCAGTTGCCGTCGGCTTCCCCGACCGGGCCGAGTTCCAGCTTGGTCTCGCCGAGGAAATTCAGAACATGTCCGGTCATTGCACAGCCTCCAGCAGCATCGCGCCGCCAAGCCCGCCGCCGATGCATTCCGTCGCGATGCCGCGTTTCGCACCGCGCGTCTTCATGGCGTTGGCAAGGTGCAGCACGATGCGGTTGCCACTGGTGCCGACAGGGTGGCCCAGCGATATGGCACCGCCATCGACATTCAGTTGATCGCGGTCGATCCGGCCAAAGGCGCCGTCGAGCCCCAGCACCTCGCGGCAGAAGTCTTCGTCGTTCCAGGCGGCGAGACAGGACAGCACCTGGGCCGCGAAGGCCTCGTTCAGTTCCCACAGCTCGATATCCCCGATGCCGAAGCCGTGGCGCTTTACAATCGGGGTGGCGGACATGACCGGACCGAGGCCCATGATCGACGGATCGAGCCCGGCCCATTCGCTGTCGGTGATCTCGGCCAGCGGTTCAAGGCCGTGCGCGTCGACGGCCTTTTCGGAGGCCAGGATGCACCAGCTTGCACCGTCGGTGATCTGGCTGGAATTGCCCGCCGTGACCTTGCCGTATGGCGGCTCGAACACCGGCTTGGGCTTTGCCAGGCCGTCCATGTCGCTGTCGGGGCGCACGCCGTTGTCGTGGTCATAAACCGTGCCGTCCTTGGCGAAGGCGGGCATCAGTTCGCTCTTCAGCCGGCCTTCCTCGTGAGCGGCGGCAAGGCGGTGGTGGCTTTGCATGGCGTAGGCATCGGCGGTTTCGCGGTCGATGCCGAAATGATGCGCAAGCACCTCGGCGGTCTGGCCCATGCTGAGCGTGGTGATGGGGTCGGTCAGGCCGCGTTCCAGGCCGATAACGGGCTTGAAGAACTCAGGTCTTATCCCGGCCATGTTCTTGGCCTGCTCCAGCGGTCCCTTGGCTGTGCTCATCCGGCCGAACCATTCGACAGCGGACTGGCGCAGGGTCAGGGGCGCGTGGCTGAGGGCCTCGGCCCCGCCGGCAAGGATCATCTGGTGGCTGCCGTCGCGGATGTAACGATAGGCAGTGTCGATGCTTTGCATCCCCGAGCCGCAGTTGATCTGAACCGTGAACGCCACGGTCGCCTCCGGCAGGCCAAGACGCAATCCGGCGACGCGCGCCGGGTTCATCTCGTCGGCGATGACGTTGACGCATCCAAGGATCACGAGGTCGAGCGCGGCGCGGTCGAAGGGCTGACGTGCCAGCAGCGGCCTGCCGCATTGCACGGCAAGATCCACGGGCGTGAACGGCCCGGGGCCGGCTTGCGCCTTCAGGAAAGGCGTGCGGGCGCCGTCTACGAGAAAGACGCGGTTGCCACTCGTTGCCGTCATTCCGCCGCCTCGCGCTGGGTGCGCTCATGTTGCTGCGGCGCGGGGAAAAGCGCGGCGAAATCTTCGGGCGCGTAGTCCTCCACGGCGACGACCTCGTCGACCAGGCGCGACATCTCCTCGATATCGGCCATCTCGGCATCGCTCAGAATGCCAGCCTCCAGAGCCTCCTGCGGGGTCTTTTTCGCATCGCGCAGGCGTTTCATTACCGGCGCCATCTGGGTGACCTTGGCGTAGCATTCGTTCAGCACCTGCACACCGTCGCGGTTACATCCACCGGCGATACGGCCGACGATGCGGTCGCGGGCCTCGGACTGATCGTACAGAAGGTCGCTGCACTGTGCGGTCAGCTTGTCGCCGGGCTTGCGCTGGGCCATGCCCGGCAGGGTGAAGACACGCAGCAGCCATGCCGCCCAGCGGGCCGGCAGGTTGGCGATGACCTCGTCCAGGGCGGTCTGGATGTTGTGGAACGCGTCGGCGGCCACATAGCGTAGAACCGGCAGGTCGGCCTTTTGGCGGCCTTCGTCCTCCCACCGTTTGAGCGCGGCGGAGAGAATGTACATCTCGGACAGGATGTCGCCCATGCGGCCCGAGATCATTTCCTTGCGCTTGAGCTCTCCGCCCAACGACAGGAAGAGCATGTCGGCGGTCAGCGCATAGGCCGCGGACCAGCGCGACAGCTGCTTGTAGATATCGGTTGCATCGCCCGCCGCGGGGGCCGGTGCGAAGCGGCCGCCGGTCAAGGCCCGGCCCCAGCTGCGGAACAGGGTGCGGGTGCTGTGCCCGACATGGGCCCACAGGGACTTGTCGAACATCTCAAGCGCCTTGTCGGGGTCGTCCTCTTCCAAGGCCAGCATGTTGTCGAGCATATGGGGATGGGCGCGGATCGAGCCCTGCCCGAAAATGATGAGGCTGCGGGTGACGATGTTCGCCCCCTCGACCGTGATGCCGATGGGCACGGCGCGGTAGAGTGGCAGCAGGTAATTCGACGGCCCGTCGATCACCGCCTTGCCGGAATGCACGTCCATCGCATCATTCAGCGCCTCGCGCATGCGGAAGGTCGCATGGGCCTTCATGATCGCCGAGATCACCGACAGCGCGCGCCCTTCGTCCAGCCCGGCGCAGGTCAGGTGGCGTGCGGCATCCATCGAATAGGCGTCGGCGGCAAGGCGTCCAAGTCGCGCCTGCACGCCGCCGAACTTGCCGATGGGCAGGTTGAACTGTTCGCGTATACGGGCGTAGGCGCCGGTCGTGTGGGCCGACAGGGCAATGGCGGCGCAGCCCATCGACGGCAGCGAGATGCCGCGCCCGGCGGCAAGCGCGCTCATCAGCATCATCCAGCCTTCGCCGGCATACTCCTGCCCGCCGATGATGTTTTCGAGCGGGATGAACACATCCTTGCCCGTGGTCGGGCCGTTCATGAACATCGTGGAGGACGGGATGTGGCGGCGACCGGTTTCGACACCCTCGAGGTCGGTCGGAACGAGCGCACAAGTGATGCCGATATCGGGCGTTTCACCCAAAAGGCCATCGGGGTCCCGCAGCTTGAAGGCCAGACCCAGCACGGTGCAGACCGGCGACAGCGTGATGTACCGCTTGGCCCAGTTCAGGCGGATGCCCAGCACTTCCTCGCCTTTCCACTGGCCCTTGCAGACCACACCGTCATCGACCATCGCGCCTGCGTCGGACCCGGCCTCGGCGCTGGTCAGGCCGAAGGCGGGCAGTTCGCGCCCGTCGGCAAGGCGGGGCAGCCAGTAGTCTTTCTGTTCGTCGGTGCCGAACTGGTGGATCAGCTCGCCGGGGCCAAGCGAGTTGGGCACCATGACGGTCACGGCGGCGGCGACAGAGCGCGTCGAGATATAGCGAACGATCTCGGAATGCGCGAAGGCTGAGAACTCCAGCCCGCCATGCGCCTTGGGAATGATCATCCCGAAGAACTTGTTGTCGCGCAGAAACTGCCAGACCTCCGGGGCAAGGTCGCCGGTTTCGTGGTTGATCTTCCAATCGTCGATCATCTCGCACAGCTGTTGCACGGGACCGTCGAAAAAGGCCTGTTCTTCGTCCGACAGTTTCGGCGTCTTGACCGCGCGCAGCTTGGACCAGTCCGGGTTGCCCGAGAAAAGCTCGGCCTCCCACCAGACTTCGCCGGCGTTCAGGGCTTCGCTTTCGGTCTTGGACATCCCGGGCAAAACGCCCTTGGCCCATTTGAAGACGGGCTTGGTGATCGCGCGTGCGCGGAAGCTGGACATGCGGGAACTCCTTTCGGTACAAAACGTGCGGGCTTGAGCAAAAGTTCCGTTGGCGCGCGGTCGGCAAGACCGGCAGCGCATTCGGATGAGACCTGCATCATAGCATTTTGCGCGATGTTCCGGCAGAGGGGGGCCGGAACCCGAGAGCTGGCGCGTCAGCTGAGCGTGTCCAAAGGCTGGAACACCATGCCGCTGGGCGTCTCCTGGAACCAGGCGGTGACGCCGAACACATCGGCCAGGCGCCGGGAGGTCAGAACATCCTGCGGTGGACCATCGGCAACCAGGCCCTTCCCGCCGAGCAGGATGAGCCGGGTGCAGTGGCGTGCTGCAAGCCCCAGGTCATGCAGCGAAACCAGTGAGGATTTGCCACTTCGTGCCAGCGCCGCAAAGGTCTGCATGGTCGAGATCTGGTGTGCGGGGTCAAGGCCCGCGATGGGCTCATCGGCCAGCAGCAGCGGCGTCTCCTGCGCAAGTGCGCGCGCGATCAGGACCCGGGCCTGTTCGCCGCCCGAAAGCTGGGTGGCATCGCGGTGGCGCATGCCGCCGAGTTCCATCCGGTCCAGCGCAGTGTCGACAGCCTTGCGATCGTGGTCGGCGGGGTTCTGGATCGACTTCAGGTGCGGTGTCCGGCCCAGCGTGACCACGGTTTCCACGGTGACGGGCCAGGCGATCTCGCGCGCTTGCGGCATCCATGCCGCTTGCCGGGCCCGCGCGTTCTCGGACAGCGCCGCAAGACTGCATGTTCCGGTGAACGGCAGAAGACCGAGTGCCGCGCGCATCAGCGTGGTCTTGCCGGCGCCGTTGGGGCCGATAAGCCCCACGAACTCGCCCGGTCCGATATCGAAGGTGACGTCGCGCAGAACGTCCCGCCCCTTGAGCGACACCGACAGGTCCTTGACCGAGAGAAGCGTCATATCCGTTCCCGCCGCAGTTTCAGGATCAGGTGCAGGAAGAGCGGTGCGCCGACGAGGGCCGTGAGCACGCCCAGCTTGAGGTCGCGCGACGGAAGGACCACCCGCACGGCGATGTCGGCGGCGAGCACCATCGCCGCACCGCCCAGGGCCGAGGCCCAGAGCAAGCGCGACGGATGCGCGCCGACCAGGGGCCGCAACAGGTGCGGCACCACGAGACCGACAAATCCGATTGCGCCGGCCACCGCCGTGCCCGCGCCGACGACACAGGCGGTCCCCAGCACCAGCGTCAGGCGCAAACGGGTCAGGCCGATGCCCATGGCCTGCGCCGAATCCTCGCCCAGGGTCAGCGCGTCGAGCCCGCGGCCAAGGCCGCCCAGCAGGGCAAAGCCCACCGCCATGAACGGCGCGGCAAGCCAGACGTGGGTCATGGATCGGTCGGCGAGCGAGCCCATCATCCAGAAGACGATCTCGCTTGCGGCGAAGGGGTTGGGCGACAGGTTCAGCACGAGCGACGTCAGCGCAGCCGCCAGCGCCGAAACGGCGATCCCGGCCAGTATCAGGGTCAGCGACGTGCCGCGCGACCCGGCCAGCGCCATGATCAGGAACACGCCGCAAAGCGCACCGGCCAGGGCCGAGAAGGGCAGGGCCAGCGCGAAGGACGCGGCCACGCCGGTGTGGATGGCCAGCACCGCGCCGAACGCCGCGGAGCCGGACACGCCGATCAGCCCCGGTTCCGCCAGCGGATTGCGCAGGTAGCCCTGCATCGCGGCACCGGCAAGACCGAGGCTGGCGCCGATCATCAGGGCCAGCAAGGCTCGGGGCAGGCGGATCTCGCGCATGACAAGCGTCATCGCGCCGCCGTCGTCGACGAAGAGCGCTGAAAGGCTGTCGGTGATGCCGATCTCGGCGGGGCCAATCAGCAGGGATCCGAAGAACAGCCCGACGACCAGCACGCACAGGATGATCGCCAGACGGGTCATGGCGTGTTTTTCGTCAGCCGATGACGGGTCTCGGCCAGCGATTCTATGGCGCGCAGCACGTGGGGCGTGCCACAGACCCAGTCGCTGTCCGTGACCGTGGCAAAGGGCAATTCGGCGCGCAGCGCCTCGACCACCGGATGCTGCATGATCGCCTCGGAGCGCGAGGCGCCGGGATATGGCTGCGAAGTGATGACGATGTCGGGATCAAGCATCGCCAGCGTTTCCAGCTGGATTTTCATCTGAGTGCCGAGCCCGGCCTTGACCGCCGCGTTGTCGAAGCCCGCGGCCTGAAGGATCTGATCCGACAACGTGCCTGCCGGCGACGTATACCCGCTGGCGTAGTACAGCATCGCGTCGGGCCGGTCGCCGCTGTCCTGTTGCAGCGCGGCAAGGCGCGCATCGAAATGGGCGACCATCTCGCGTGCGGCGGACTGCCGGTGCAGAATCTCACCCATGCGAAGAATGTTACTGTGGATCTCTGGCAGGGATCGAGCCTGCTCGAACTCGACCACCTCGACGCCCAGCCGGCGCAGCATGGCGACACTGGCGCGCGTCGTGAAATTGCCCGCCAGAACCAGGTCGGGCTGCATCAGGTAGATTTCTTCGGCCAGGCCCTGGTTTATCACGTAGCCCCGCGCCTCTTCGGTCATCGCCGACATCCGCGGGTCGAGCGAGATGTCGGAAACCGAATGCAACTGCCCCGGCCCGGCAAGCAGCATGGCAAGCTGATCGGTGCAGAGATTCATCGACACGACGCGGCGCGGCGCCTCGGCCGAGGCAAGGCCCGCCCAGCACAGGATCACTGCGAAGGCGAGCCGGGTCGCGACGATATGAAAGCGCCGCGCCGCCATATCAGAAGTTCGCGGTCACGCCGAAGAACGCGGTGCGGCCTTGCGTCGAGTATCCGTCCAGTTCTTCGTAGCTTTCGTCCGTCACGTTATGGATCCGTCCGTAGACCTGGATGTCATCGGTAACTTCGTGGCTGAAGCCGACATTCACAAGCGTATAGTCCTGAAGCTCTACCACATTCGCACCGAGCGACGCCGCGGTGAAGTCGCTGTCGAAGAGCCCGGCGACATGCTGCACCTCGAGGTTCAGGCGGGTGCGGTCATTCGGCATCAGGTAGCCCAGCCGCAACAGCGCCTCGTGCTCGGGGCGCCGGACCTCGACGCTGCCGTCAGGGTTTTCGGCGTCGAGCCAGGTATAGCTGAGCGACATGTCCAGCCGGTCGGTCAGGGCGGCGCTGGCGGCGACCTCGATGCCTTGCCGGTCGCTTGTGCCGGTCTGGTTGACTGGTGTCGAGATCCCCGTGCCAGGGTCGAAGACCGACGTGATCTCGTCCGTCAGTTCCTCGTTGAAATAGGTCACGTCGATCAGGCCACGACCGTTCAGGAATTGCTGCTCGACACCGAAATCCCAGCCTTTGCTCTGTTCGGGTTCAAGGTTCGGGTTGCCGGCGAAGTTGGCGAAGAAGCCGAATTGCTCGATCAGCGTCGGGTTCTGGACGCCGGTGCCATAAGAGGCATGCAGGCGCGTCGTCTGGTTGGGCAACTGGTAGGAGGCACCGATCGCGTAGGTCGTGAAATCCTCGAACTTGTCATTGAAATCGTGCCGCACGCTGCCCTGTAGCGCAAAGCCATTTCCGAAATCGCCCTGGTATTCGAGCGCGATGGCCGTCTGTTCACGCGAACGTTTGACGAGCTGTCCCGGCGCGAAGACGATCGTGGGATCGTTTTCCTTGTAGGTCAGACGCTCCCATTCGGCGGCGAAGCTAAGGGTATGGTTGGCGCTGTTGAGGGTGGGCGCGTCCAGCGCGACCGTGCCGCGATAGGCGACTTTTGCGCGGGTGCCGGAATTGTCCGAATTGCGCACGCCGGCGCCGCTCACACCCTGGCGGTCGATCGTGCCGAAAGACAGGTCAACCCGGTTCAGGAGCCGCCCGCCAAGCGTATCGAGTTCTGCGTAAAGGCCACCATAGGTTTCCTGAAGCGATGTGCCCGACAGGTCATCGACGACAAGACCTGCGCGGGTCGGTGCGCCGAACACGCCGCTGTCGCTGTCGCCGGTGCGGTCGACATGGCGGATACTGCCGCCGATCGTCAGAACCTCGTTCACACGGTAGCGGCCCTTGAGGTTGTAGGTGCGGTTCAGATCGCCGTCATCCTCGCCGCCGGGCGTGCCGGAAATGTCGAATCCGCCGGTTTCGCGCCGCGCAGCGGAAAAGCTGAGTTGACCGCGTTCGGTATTCAGGCGCAGGCCGAGGCGGCCCTCGGTGGTGCCGTCCGATCCCACTTCAAAACCGACGTTGCCAGAGAAACCCGGCTCTTGCGCCGTCTTGGTGGTGATCGAAATGACCCCGCCGATGGCGTTGGAGCCGTAAAGCGCCGATTGCGGTCCGCGAATGACCTCGATGCGCTCGATATCGGCGGCCAGAAGGCCGGAAAAGTCGTACTCGCCGGTATTGGGGGCGGCGACCTCGATCCCGTCGATCAGAACGAGCGTGTGGTTGCCTTCGTGACCGCGCAGACGCACCTGGGTGACGCTGCCATAGGCGCCGGTGCGGGATACGGAAACACCCGGCAGCGACCGCAGCAGGTCCGCGACGTAGACCGCGTTGCGGTCCTCGATTTCTTCCTCGGTGATGACGCTGCCGGCGCGGCCATACGCGCTGCCTTCGATGGGCGTCAGGCCGCCGGAGACGAAGATCGTGCCGAGGTCATAGGGTTCATCCTGCGCGACGGCAGGCTGGATGAAAAGGGCGGTGGTTGCCGCAAGGACGGACTTGAACGGGCGTGACATGGATTGTCCCTCCGGGGCGCGCTTGATGCGCTGATTTTTTGGTTCATGCCTGGAAGGAAACTCTTCGCAGACGGTGCAAGTGTCACCGCTACGGAAGATCCGTTGTCGAAACGCGCCCCGCGTTCGGACAGGGTGATCACCTCGGCAGGTCTCCTGACTTGCGGGTCAACGCTTGGCCGGGTCTTCCCATCATGCGCCGCATGACAGTGACATGGTCCGGCCTCGCTCTCCGCCTACAGTTGCGGGGGCAGTTGCGGAGTTGACGCCTGGCGCGTCGCACCGCATTCCCTATTCTCCCGCCGGAAAGCCGACAGGAACCGAAGCGACTCGGGTGTTAGTGCATGACGCCGGGTGAGGAAAGAGAAAATCCCAACGCGGGACCGGCTGACGTCTTGCCGTGTCAATTTGGTCTGGGTTTCGACCTGCGTCGCACGGTCGTCGGCCCAGGAAACCGAATCCGTAAGTTCATCCGGTGCCTGAGCGGTTTTCTTGAGTGTCCTGGCCTGCCTTCGGGTACGACGCGACAGGTCGTTCGAGAATTTCCCGAAATCAGGACAGGCAGGATTGGACGGTTTCCACCACGGTTCCTGCGTCGCGGGCAATCACGACGCCCGCATCGCGCAGAAGCGAAACCTTGTCATCGGCCGACAGGTTGCCGAAGACCGACAATGTGCCGGCGTGGCCCATCCGGCGACCGACCGGCGCGTGACGCCCCACCACCAGACCCACCACGGGCTTGCCGTAATCGACCGAAGAGAGATACTCGGCGGCCAGTTCCTCTTCGCGTCCGCCCATTTCGCCGATCAGCACCACGGCCTTCGTATCCGGGTCGTCACGGAACTTTTCCAGGCAGCCGACAAAGCCGATCCCGTGCAGCACGTCGCCTCCGACACCGACGGTTGTGGACTGGCCCAGATTGGCGGCGCTGCAACTGGCCAGAACCTCGGACGTGAGCGAGGCCGAGCGCGACGCGATGCCGATCTGGCCCGGCTTCGCGTCGACGGTCGGCATCACCCCTATCTTGCATTGTCCGGGCGTCAGGATTCCCTGGCTGTTCGGGCCGATCAGCATTGTCTGCGACCCTTCGAGCGCCTCCTTGACCCTGCGCATGTCGTGTTGCGGCACCCGTTCGGTGATGCAGACGACCACCTCTATCTCGGCTTCGATCGCCTCGATCATGGCGTCGGCGGCTTTGGGGGCGGGCACGGTGACAAGGCTGGCATTGGCCTTCGTTTCCTTGACCGCTTCGGCGCAGGTGTGAAAGACCGGCAAGCCGAGATGCGAGGTGCCGCCACGCCCGGGACGTACGCCCGCAACGCAGTTCGTTCCGTAACGCATCGCCTGGTCGGTATAGAACGTGCCGGCGCGACCGGTCATGCCCTGAACCAGGAGTCGGGTGTTCTCGTTGACCAGAATTGCCATCAGCGTGCCCCCTTGGATGCGATTTCGACCGCGCGGTTGACGGCCTCGGACATGGTGCCGCAAATCTCGACCGGCACCTTTCGGTCGACGAGAATGCGCTGGCCCCATTCGGCGTTCTGGCCGGCCAGACGGGCGATAACGGGCTTGGTGCCCTTGTTGCGCGAATAGGCGAAGTTCACGCCCTCGGCGATGGTATCGCAGACCGTCATGCCGCCACCATGCACATTCAGCAGGATGGCAGTGACCGAAGGCTCCTGCAGCAGCAGTTCGACGCCGCGGGCGATGTCCATGCTGGTGGCGGTCGTGCGGATATCCATGAAGTTCGCGGGCTTGCCGCCCGCATCGATGATCATGTCGTTCGTGGCCAGGCCCAGCCCCGCGCCGTTGACCACGACCCCGAGGTTGCCGGTCAGCTTGACGAAGTTGATGTTGCTTTTCTGCGCTGCGGTTTCCACGGCGGGCAGACCCTCGCCCGAGACCATCGAATCCCATTCCGGGTGCCGGAACGCGGCACTGGCATCCAGCGCGACCTTGGCGTCGATGGCCATCCAGGTGCCGTCGGGCGTGCGGACGAACGGGTTGATCTCCAGCAGCGCCATGTCGTTCTCGATGAACGCTTCGCAGGCCGACAGAAGTTGCTCGACTGCCTTCTCGTCCTCCATCCCGATGCCGGACAGAAACTCGGTCAGACCGGCGCGATCCGCATCGGGGCTGCCGGTCAGGCTGTGCTTGGCGACTTCGCTAGCGTTCATCTGCGCCTTCTGCTCGAATTCCACCCCACCATCGGGGGAGGCGACGAGCAGCGGTGCGCCAGTGTCGGGGTCTAGTGCGAAGGCAATGTAATACTGGGCGTCATGCTTGACGTCGGCTTCGACATAGACGGCATGCACCGTTTCACCGGTGGCGCCGGTCTGGTTCGTGATCAGTTGCTTTCCCAGAAGCCTGGCAGCCTCGTCCTTTACCGCAGAGGCGGTGGCGGCGAACTTGATGCCGCCGGCAAGGCCGCGCGCGCCCGAGGTGATCTGCGCCTTCACCACGAACTTGCGGGCCGGAATGTTGGCGCAGGCGGCCTCGGCCTCGTCGGGCGTGCGGGCCATCTTGCCCGGCGGCACGGACACGCCGTACTGGGCCAGCAATTCCTTGGACTGGTATTCTGCAAGCAGCATGCGCGGCCTCCCCTCGGCGATGGCTCTTGGTATTTGGTATGTCAAGACTAACAGTCGTGTCAATGAGGTGAGTATGCGTTGTGTTCTCCTATGGCGCCAGCCCCCTTGAAGGCTAGACCTTGGTATGAACACGCGTCCGTATGGCGGGGCTGTCGCGGACTGCGTGGGCCGGGAAATGCTCCCGGCCCGACGCTTGATGTCTTATTTTCCGATCGCCTCGAGCACCGCCTCACCCAATCCAGCTGGGGATTCGGCGACGACGATACCGGCGGATTTCATCGCCTCGATCTTGTCGTCGGCGCCGCCCTTGCCGCCGGCGACGATGGCGCCCGCGTGGCCCATGCGGCGGCCCGGAGGGGCGGTGCGGCCCGCGATGAACCCGGCGCAGGGCTTGGAGCGGCCTTTCTTGGCCTCGTCCTTGAGGAACTGCGCCGCGTCTTCCTCGGCGCTGCCGCCGATCTCGCCGATCATGATGATCGATTCCGTCTCGTCATCGGCCAGGAACCATTCCAGCACGTCGATATGCTCGGTGCCCTTGATGGGGTCGCCGCCGATGCCGACGCAGGTCGACTGGCCCAGGCCCACGTCGCTCGTCTGCTTCACGGCCTCGTAGGTCAACGTGCCGGAGCGGCTGACCACGCCGACGCTGCCGCGCTTGTGGATGTGGCCGGGCATGATGCCGATCTTGCACGCGTCGGGCGTGATGATGCCGGGGCAGTTGGGGCCGATGAGGACAGAGCTGCTGCCTTCGAGCGCGCGCTTGACGCGCATCATGTCTAGGACCGGCACGCCCTCGGTGATCGCGACGATCAGCGGAACCTCCGCGTCGATTGCCTCGAGGATCGAGTCGGCGGCGAAGGGCGGCGGCACGTAGATGACCGAGGCGTTGGCGCCCGTCTTGTCCACCGCTTCATGGACCGAGTTGAAGACCGGCAGGTCCAGGTGCGTCTGGCCGCCTTTGCCGGGGGTGACGCCCCCGACCATTTGCGTGCCGTAGGCGATGGCCTGTTCGGAGTGAAAAGTGCCTTGCGAGCCAGTCAGGCCCTGGCAGATGACTTTGGTGTCTTTGTCGACGAGGACAGCCATTGTGGCGTTCTCCTTAATACAATCTTTGGGAAGGTAAGGTGGGTTGAAACCCACCCTACGAAGGCTCAGCCCTTGACGGCTTTCACGATTTTCTGGGCGCCGTCCTTGAGGTCGTCGGCGGCGATCACGTCAACATCGGAGTTGTTGATGATCTCCTTGCCCTTCTCGACATTGGTGCCCTCGAGGCGCACGACCAGCGGGACCTGAAGCCC
>NZ_JASHIN010000043.1:0-22112 GCF_030733705.1 Roseovarius sp. MMSF_3298 | reverse complement strand
ACCGCGCGGGGGGCGGGCGCGGTGCTGGGGATGTCGGGGGCGCTTTTCCAGATGCTCTTTCGGAACCCGCTGGCGTCACCGGATATCCTTGGATTCAACGCCGGTGCGGGATTGGCGATCATCGCCGGCATCGCATTCGGCATTGCGATGCCGACAGCGGTGATGGCGGCGCTTGGCGGCGTGGCGATGGCGCTGGTGATCGGTGGGCTGGCCTTTCGCGGAGGCGGTGGGACGCCGGTGTTGACGATCATCCTGATCGGAATTGGCGCGGGTTTCACGGCGACGGCGGTGTCGACCTTCCTGATGACGATCTTGCCGGGAACGACCGCGTCCGAGGCGCAGCGCTGGTTGACGGGCTCGCTCGCGGCGCGCGATTGGAGCCATGCCGCGCAAGTTCTGGGCATCGGGGCGATGCTGGCAAGCCTGGCCCTCAGGCAGGCACGGATCCTGTCGGCGCTGGAACTGGGCGACGGGCTGGCGGCAGGGCTGGGGCAAAGGCCCGAGGCGGCCCGGTGGTGGCTTTCGGCAACGGGCGTGTTGCTGGCCGCCACGGGCGTGGCCGTGGCGGGGCCGGTGCCCTTCGTGGCGCTGATGGCCGGGCCCCTGGGGATGCGTTTGACCGGTGCCCGTACGTCGGCGGGGCGCATGGTCTCGGGTGCAGGGGCCGGCGCACTGTTGTTGGTGTTGTCGGACCTTCTGGCGCGCGTGGCCGTGCCCGGCCTGCAATTGCCCGCCGGGGTCGCGACCGGCCTTCTGGGAGCGCCCTACCTGCTGTGGCGGCTGTCGCGGGAAATGGAACGAGGAGACTTGTGATGCTGAGAACGGAGGCGCTGAGCCTGTCTTATGACGATGTGCCCGTCATCAGCGACCTGGACCTGGAGCTGCCCTGCGGGCGTGTCACCGCGATCATCGGTCCGAACGGCTGCGGGAAATCCACGTTGCTGCGTGCGCTGGCCCGGCTGATGCCGCCGGCTTCCGGCCGGGTGACGCTGAACGGCGAGGACATCAACCGCATTCCGCCCAAGCAACTGGCCCGCCAGATGGCCATCCTGCCGCAAACATTGCGGGCGCCGGAAGGGATCAGGGTGTCGGATCTTGTCATGCGGGGTCGAATCCCGTGGCGCACGTTCCTGAGCCCGTGGAACGAGGCCGACAAGACGGCCTGCGAGGCCGCGCTGGAGGCGGTCGGAATGACCGGGTTTGCCGACCGGGAACTGTCGGAGCTGTCGGGCGGGCAGCGGCAGCGGGCGTGGCTGAGCCTTGTGCTCGCGCAGCAGACGCCTTGCCTGCTGTTGGACGAGCCGACGACCTATCTGGACCTGACGCACCAGATGGACGTTCTGGCCCTGCTGCGGAGGCAGAACCGGCAGTCCGGGCAAACGATCGTCAGCGTGCTTCACGATCTGAACCTTGCGGCCCGCTATTCGGACAACCTTGTGCTGTTGGCGAACGGTCAGGTGGTCGCTTCGGGCGCGCCCGAGCAGGTCCTGACGCCTGATAACCTGTTGTCGGCTTTCGATCTGGAGGCACGGGTCATTCCGGATCCGGTGACGGGGACGCCGATGGTTGTGCCGCTGGAGCCGGCAGAGCCTGTCCTCTCCGCTGGAGTGTGACCTCCGCCCGAGCGCGGAATGAAAAAAGATGCGGCATCGCTGCCGCATCTCCATCCTTCGGATTCGGTTCCGGTTCTCAGAAGCGGGAGGTGACCGACAGGCTGATCTCGCGCCCGGAGCCGTAGGAGCAGGTATAGAGATCTTGGCAGCCGGTGACGTAGCGCTTGTCGCCGATATTGGTGACGGCAAGATTGGCTTCGAGTCCGTCGCGTACCTGGTAGGTTGCGAAAGCGTCGTAGAGGGTTGCGCTGGACACCTTGAACGTGTTGGTCGGGTCGGCAAAGCTTTCGCCCTGGTGACGCACGCCGGCCCCGACTTTCAGGCCGTCAAGCGGACCCGCGAAATCGTAGCTGGCAAAGAGCGACAGCTCGGTCTCGGGAATGAGCGTCGGTGTCGTGCCGACAAGGGCCGGGTTCGCGTCCTCGCGGATTTCCGCGTCGATGAAGCTTGCGGCAGCCTGGAGGTAAAGCCCGTTGCCGAAGTCGTATTCCGCCTCGAACTCGAGGCCGCGCGAGCGCACCTCGCCCAGCTGTGTCTGGTTGGGCGCGACACCGACGACAACCCCTTCGCGATCGATCTGGAACGCCGCGCCGGTGAACGAGAAATTGCCGTCCAGAGGCGCCCATTTGAACCCGAGCTCGACCTGGTCGCCGGTTTCCGGGCGGGTCACGCCGGCGGCGGGCGATGCGATCAGCGGATTGAAGAACGTCGAGTAGGAGAGATAAGGTGTGAAGCCCGACGCGGCTTCATAGGAGATGGCCACGCGCCCGGACGTTTCGCTGTCGCTGCGGCTGAAGTTGGTCGAGCCACGCTGCTTGGTTGCAACGAAGTCATGCCGCAGGTTGAGTGTGCCGATCCATCCACTGCCCCAGCGCATCTGATCCTGCACGTAGAAACCGATCTGACGCTGGGTGGTCGTGGCGTCCTGGTAGGGCGCGCCGATGACCGGCGTTCCGGGGGGCGTCGGATTGACCACGGTATTGCTGCCAAGGCCCGAGGCCTGGATTTCGTCGATCTCGTAGTAACGAGCGTCAAGACCGAAGAGGAGGTCATGATCGACCGATCCGGTCGAGACCGTTCCGTAGTAGCGCAGATCGGTCTGGGCGGTGTAGACCTGCGTGTCGTGCTCGAAAGCTATGAGGCTGAGCGTGCCCTGCGGGTCACTGGGCGCGGTGGCAAACCCATTGTACCCGAAGGGATAGTAGTAGCGCTCGTGGACATCGGCATAGCCCAGGCGCCCGATGCCGGTGAAGGTAAAGCCGTTGTCGAGTTCGCGTTCCACGATGGCAGAAAACGAGGCTTGCCGCCGCTCGTACTTGTCCCAGTCCGGGTCCGAGAAGTTCGCGTCGGGATCAATATAGCCGAATTGCGGGGTAGGCACGACCGTGCCCTGATAGGGCAGGAACGTGCTTCCGTTGTGGTGTTCGTCGGCGATGTGGATGTTGGCCAGCAGGGTGACCTCGGTGCCGCCATCGGTCCTGAACCGATAGGCCGGCGCGAAGGTGCCGCGCACGCCATCATTGAACGCATCGTACTTGTCGCCGCCTTCGAGGCGCCCGGTCAGGCGATACGAGCTCGAGTCGCCGATGTCGTCGCCGTAGTCGAACTCGACCCAGCCGGCGGTCGCGTCGTTGACGCCGAATGTCAGTTCCCGGATCCGGCCGCCCGGGCGCTTGGACACGTAATTGACGATGCCGCCCGGGTTCGAGCCACCGTAGAGAGCCGAGGATGCGCCACGCAGGACCTCGACGCGTTCCAGCGTGTAGGGGTCGATGAAGAAGGAGCCGAAGGCGAATGAGAGGTTCTGCGCGTTGTCGAGATAGATCCCGGTCTGGTCGGCCTGGAAGCCTCGAATGCGCAGCCAGTCATAGTCATTGTCGTCGCCGAACACGTCCGCTGTCACACCCGCGGAATAGCGCAGGGCCTCGCTGACGCGGTTGGCGCCGAAACGCTCGATCTTCTCGCGCCCGAGAACAGAGACCGACTGCGGTATCTCGTTCACGGTGAGCGGTACCTTGCTGCCCGTGACGGTTGGCGGGTTCTTGTCCTCGCCCACGGGACCGGTGGCGTCTTCCTGGTTGCGCAGGGTGATCGTCCCAAGATCCAGCGTCTCATCAGCGGGCTGGGCGTTTGAAACCGCAGCGGTTCCCAGCAGCATCAGCGCTGCGCTGCTGAGCCTGGCCATGCCAAGCCGGCGGTTTATCGTTTTGGCCATATCGGCATCCTTCTCTTTCAGATGTCACGTCGGGTCACCCATCCTCCCGGGCGGGGAAGAGGGAGCGCGCAAAGTGCTTCAGGATACCCGATTAAAATTATCAGGAAGAATTGTCTTGAATAATCGGACCATCCTGCCCGGGCGGATTCGCCTTTGCCCATGCTCCCGGTGATTGGCCGGTTCCCAGCTTGAAACTGCGGGAAAAGTGGGCCTGGTCGGCGAACCCGGTTACGTTTGTCACCTCGGCAAGCGGCAGTCCGCGGCACAGGAGGCGCTTGGCGTAATCGATCTTGATCCCTGTGACCCAAGCATGTGGCGACATGGCTGTGCGTTTGCGGAAGACCCGGTTGAAATGCGTGCGGGACAGGCCGGACAACGCGGCCAGATCATCCACAGCGATCCGATTTTCCATTCGTTCGAAGACATGCGCGCGCATGGCGTGGAGCCAGGCGTCCCCCTTGTCGCCATCGCCAAGGCCGGCCCGGTCGATCAGGCATACCTCTTGTACGATGGCGCTGACCAGCCTGTCGACGCGGTGCATGGACGGGCGGATCGACACGCATTCGTCCTGTAGGACGCGCACGAGCGGGGCCAGCGGCCCGAGCGATGGGAAAACGAGCATCCTGTCGAGGGGCGCGCCGGCCCCTGCAAGCGACTTGAGGCGCGGCATCGAAAGATGAATGTCGATGTGTCTGAGATCGCCAGGTTCGTCGAGGCTGGCCCAGACCTGCACGCCTGCCGGAATGTAGCATGCGGCGGCGGCGCTGGATGCGGCGTCTTTCCCGCGTGAGAGGGACAGTGCACGGTCATCGAGGACAAGAACAAGGCGTGGGTACATCGAGACATACCGTCCGGTGGCGCGGGACTGTCCTTGCACATGCCAATAGTCGACGACCATGTCGTCGAACCGTAGGCAGCGCATTTCGTCCAGCGGGTCGAACCCGCGGACAGCAGCATACATTCTGGGATGAAAGGACATCGCTCCGCCATTGATACGTATTGGCTGGGCACTGCCTCGCTACCCGTAAACTATTCTCATCCGGAAAGATTATCAACTGTCCTTGACCGACGGTCCTGTACCGGGGCCGCTCCGCACTTGCATCGCCGGGTGCCTGCCGTATCCGGGTCGCCGGAATAGACCGGACCTTTCGAGACCTGCATGTCGAATCATCGGAACCAGCACCTCCAGGGTAAGTACGGCGAGAATCCCGGAGAACATCGGGGAAATATTTAAGTACTTGTGAGGGCTACGATTCCAGCGGATTGACAATTCCGACTAAAAAAGTCAGATTAGACAAATCCAGCCAATCCCGAAGGCTTTTCCGAGGGACCGCCCGATACATTCGAGTTTCAGGAGTGGCACCGGAACCGCTTTGGCAACCAGGTCGAAGCATCCCGATCCTCCGACGTCGTGCCCGGCAGCATTTACAGGGCGCGGAAACCACGGAAAACAGGAGGGCGGAATGGGTGCCTTAGACAACAAATTGCTCATCGGCGCGACCGAGGTCGATACGATCCCGCTGCACTATGCGAGCAAGCTGACCGATGGCGGCGGGCTGGCGCATATCCAGCTCTATGATCAGGTTTACACGCTGCGCATCACGCGCGCCGGCAAATTGATCCTTACGAAATGATGAATCCATCTGAACGCCGTGGCGGCGCACCCGTCGGTATCCTTCACGATCTCGATCCGGTCGAGGCGAGCGCCGTAATCTATTTGCGCATGTGGTGCGACGGGCCGGAAGCGCAAAGCCTTGTCTGGAATGATTTCGCAACGGCTCTCGGCCCCAGGGCGGGACGCAGGGAATTGCAGAATTTTGAACAGCTGTGCAGCATGTGTGCCAAGCATGGCCGCCGCCCATTGGTGCGGCACCACGCGCAGTGCAGGTGCCTGGGCGGCGACGAGGCGACGTTCGCCAACATCGTGGCCCACGCTGCGGATGGCGAGCGCGAGGATGCGTTTTTGATGGCTGCGAACCTTGTCCGGCCCGATATGGCCGCTGTCATTGTGGCGCTTGCGCAGGAGTTCGGCCTGACACTGCGGCGCATGATGGGCATGTCAGGTTACCATCCGGCCACGTTGCCGACACCGATCGACCACCCCGATCCAACGAAGCTCCACTAAAAAAGTGGAGAGCAAGAATAGGCAACCCAGTCACGAATATGTCCGCGCTTCGCTGGTCACGATGCGCTCTGCTATGGCGGAAGGTCAGACGGGACAAGGTAGCCAATGCGGGCAGGAGGCATTCGAGCAAGGGGGGCCGGGTCTGAACGATCCCGGTCTCCGCGCAGTCCAGGCAAGCGGATCGAGCATGCCGGCTGCATAAGGTTTGCGCAAGAGGAGACTGCGACCGCCACGCCGCCGCGCTTTCAGGTGACAATTTGCATCTTAATCTCGGCCATTTTGGCCATATTGCGCGCCGCAGCACGTTCTGCAACGCGTTCAGGACGGGCGCGGTTCTCGAGCACGTATTTAAGAAAACCACTTACAAGGATCCGCCTTGTGGTTCCTGCCACGGCAAGAGCTCCACGTCCTTGCAGACACTGTGGCATGGTTGATTGCCTGCAATCGGCAGGAAGTGCTTTCGTTATTCAATCGAGGTAGAGACCGCTTTCATCGCGTATTTTTTCAATCTCTCTTAGCCGAGCATCTGAACTTACGTCGGCAACGGACGCTGCTGCCGCAAGCAAAGTTTCGATCATGAACAGAACGGAAACCAGAGACGGGTAATAGTGCGGGCTCGTTGTCGGTGCGTAGAATGTCGTATCGGCATATGGCACGAGCGGTGAACTGGGCCGATCGGTCACGGCAAATATCTTTGCACCTTTCGAGTGTGCATATTGAACGGCGCGCGTCGTCTGAACGGCGTAGGGGGAAACTGAAAACACCAACATGCTGTCCGCCTCGTCAATGACGGCCAAGCGCTCGGTCAAATCGACAAGGCCCCCGTGTAATGCCACGAAATTCGGAAGCGCCATGCTGCCGGTGACTTCCATCAGTCCCGAAAGCCAATACAGCGATCCGGACGCAAGAAGATAGGTGCACCTGCTTTGGTGTACCGATTTGGCGAAAGCGTCGATCGCTTCCGCATCGAGAAGGTCGGCCGTTGTCGCGAGGTTGCCGTGCACCGACTCTGTCAGGTCTCGGATCAGTTCGCTGCTTGAGGTGTCGCCGAAAGAGTTCCGGAGCCTGCCCACCCGGGCACCAAACCCCCTGCCGTTGGAAACGCTGGCCTGAAACGCGGCTCTCAATGCGGCGTAGCTCTCGTAATCCAGTGCCTTGGCCAGTCTTTGCAGCGTTGCCGGAGAAACATCGCAATCTGACGCAATTGCGCGCATCGAATCGAATGCAATTCTGTCAGGGTTGTCGAGCGCGAAGCGGGCGACATGCGTCAGCTTCTTCGACAAATCGGGTAGACGGTCGCGAATGGTATCCTTCGGGTTGTCCAACTTCGGCCTCTCTTGATGCGAAAAAATACAAAGTAATTTTTTCCACCAAAATTATTACATTTGTTTCACGAGATGGGTAGACAAAACATTCGAAATCACCTTCAGTGCTTCAAATATCACGGCATCGACCGTGCTCAAACACAACAGGAGGACGTACAATGAGTCGTTACATCACAACGACGTTGGCCAGCGCGGCGCTGGCGCTGGTCTGTGGTCAGGTGCAGGCCGATCAGCTGGAAGACATCAAGGAAGACGGCGAAATCGTCGTCGGCGTAAAGCAGGACTACAAGCCCTGGGGCTACCTGACGTCCGACGGTGAACTGGCCGGACTGGAGATTGACCTGGCCCGCGACGTGGCCGAGCGTCTCGGGGTCGAACTGGAACTCGTCCCCGTGGTTGCATCGAACAGGATGCAGTTTCTCAGCCAGGGCCGCATCGACCTGATCATTGCAACGATGGGTGACAACGAGGATCGCCGCGAGGTCGTCGGTATGATCCAGCCGAACTACTACGCCGGGGGCACCAATGTTCTGGCACCGAAGTCCGTCGGGCTCGAAGAGTGGTCGGACCTGGAGGGGCGTGACGTCTGCGCGCTTCAGGGCTCCTATTACAACAAGCGCGTGACGCAGCTTTACGGCCCGAACCTCGTGGCGTTCGCCGGTATTCCCGAGGTTACCTCGGCCTTGCAGAACGGCAACTGCGTGGCGTTCCTTTACGACAACACGTGGATCGAGTCGCAGCTGGCGTCGGACGAACAATGGGCAGATTACGAGATGCCATTCGAGACCGAGGATCCGCAGGCCTGGTCCATCGCCGTTCCGCTTGAAGAACTGGACGGAGCCTATGGCGAGAAAATGAGCGAGATCGTCACGGACTGGCACAAGACCGGTTTCCTCATCGAGCGGAACGAGGCGAATGGTATCGCACCGAGCCCGTTCCTTCAGGAAATGCACGAAAAGT
This sequence comes from Roseovarius sp. MMSF_3298, assembly GCF_030733705.1. NCBI lineage: Bacteria > Pseudomonadati > Pseudomonadota > Alphaproteobacteria > Rhodobacterales > Roseobacteraceae > Roseovarius > Roseovarius sp. MMSF_3298. The sequence goes on along the minus strand of NZ_JASHIN010000043.1, from coordinate 13,874 downwards.
TCAAATAACCCTTTTCGCCATTTGACTTTCCGGCGGCGAGCGCTTCGCCGCCGGTTCCATTTCAGGACGACGACGAGCAATGGATTCTACAAGTGTCATAGAGTGGTTGCGACCGGACTGGTTTTTCAACCTCACGGTTGTCAGCGATGAATACAACCGCGGGCGGTACCTGGCAGGTTTGTGGATGACCGTTCAACTTTCGGTCATCTCAATTGTCCTGTCGCTGGTCGTCGGCGCTGTGGGTGCGGCAGCGCAAGGCGCGCAGTCCCGTACCGTGCGGGTGCTTGTAGGTTTCTTCGTGGCCTTCTTTCGGAACACGCCGCCGCTGGTCCAGCTCTACTTTTTCTATTTCGCCATCGGCACGGTCCTTCAGATCACGGGCGACGATGGGCGGCCTGAACCACTGGTCAGCAATTTCGGTTGGGCGATCATTTCTCTGTCGCTCTTTGCCGGCGCTTTGAACGTCGAGATTTTCCGGGCCGGCATCGAGGCTGTTCCGAAGTCCACAATCGAGGCCGCAGAGGCACTGGGATACAAGAGGCTGCAGATCTACAAGGACATCGTGCTGCCTCTGGCGGTGCGCATTTCGCTGCCCGCGCTTGGCACGAACCTCGTGAACCTGGTCAAGACGACCACGCTTGCCTATGCCATCGCGGTCCCCGAACTCCTTTACGTGGCTGCCCAGATCTGGTCGGAAGACCTGAACGTCCAGGAAATGATGAACGTTCTGCTGCTCTCCTACGTGGGAATTGTCGCCGTACTCGTCTGGGTGCTGCACCATTGGGAGAAGAAGCTGCGCATTCCGGGCTACGGGAGGTAATCATGCTGTATCCGACAAGACCCACCGTACCCGTCAAAGGGCATCTGCCCGTACTTCTCCCGATGCGCAGTACCGGAGAGCCGCTGCCGCTGACCGACAGGGTATTCAATCTCTGGACGGCCGCTCTTCTGTTCGTGGCATGTGCCGCCGCGCTTGTGACTCCGGCGCTCGCGCAGCAGGACGGTGAAAGCCAACGCAGCATTATTGAAATTCTTCTGGAATGGACGCCGACGATTGGGTCCGGCTTCGCCTTCAACGTGCTGATCTCGATCTGCTCGATGGCCGTCGGAACGGTGCTTGGCGTCGGGCTGGGTATCCTGCAGGTCTCTCCGTTGCGGTTCGTGCGCCAGGTCTCCTGGGCCATCACGCAGTTCTTTCGGAATTCGCCCTGGCTGGTCCTTTTGTTCTACTGCATTCTGTTGATCCCGTTCCAGATAGAGATATTCGGTACCGAAGTGCCGTTTCCGGGCTGGATCAAGGCTGTGCTGGGGCTTTCCCTTCCGGTCATGGCCTACATGTCGGAATATGTCCGGGGTGCCATCATGTCGATCCCGGAGGGTCAGTGGGAGTCGGCGGAATCTCTGGGGTTCAACCGGGCGCAGACGATGCGGGAGATCATCCTTCCGCAAACCGTCAAGCGAATCCTGCCCTCTTGGATGAACCTTTATGCCGTTCTGACCATGGCGACACCGCTGGTTTCGATCGTCGGCGTGAATGACGTGATGGCGCTGACGCGCGCTGCGCTCAGTGCCGAAGGCCGCGTGGACCTGCTGATACCGATGTACCTCTACATCCTCTGCTGGTTCTTTATCTATTGCTATCCAATCAGCGCGTTCACCCGGCGGCTGGAACGCAAATTTTCCGTGCAACTCTGAAGCGAGGAACTCATGGCCTGGACAAGTGATCAACCGATCATTTCCCTGAAGGACGTTCACAAATCTTTCGGGAACACCGAAGTCCTTCGTGGAATTACGATGGACGTTCGAAAGGGCGAAGTCGTCTGCATCATCGGGCCATCCGGCTCGGGCAAGTCGACCCTCATCCGGTGCATCAACGCGCTCAACGACATTCAGTCGGGATCCATCTCCGTCGAGGGCCAGGAGGTCAGTGACCCGAAGCTGGACAAGCTCGAGCTTCGCAAGAAGGTCGGCATGGTGTTCCAGCAATACAACCTGTTTCCACACAAGACGGCGCTTCAGAATGTCATGATGGCGCCGATCAAGGTGCTCAAACAGGATCGCAAGGCAGTCGAGGAACGTGCGCGAGCCCTGCTCAAGAAGGTGCGTCTTGAAGGCAAGGAAGACAATTTTCCAGGAGAGCTTTCAGGGGGGCAGCAGCAGCGGGTGGCGATCGCACGCTCACTTGCCATGAACCCGGACGTGATGCTGTTCGACGAGGTCACCGCGGCATTGGATCCCGAGACGGTCAAGGAAGTCCTCCAGACCATCAAGACACTCGCATCGGAAGGTATGACCTGCATCCTCGTCACGCACGAAATGGGCTTCGCCCGCGAGATCGCGGACTGTGTCTATTTCACGGACAAGGGCGTGATCGTCGAGTCCGGTCCGCCGGCCACTTTCTTTGACCAGGCAAAAGACCCGCGCACCCGCGAGTTCCTCAGCCAAATTCTCTGACGGACGATCAAATGCTGGAACGTGATGTGATCATGAAAGAGGTCGCCGACAGTCTCGGTCGGCTCGAAGTGCCCGCAGATGCGCTCTACGGAGCGAACGCTGCGCGTGGAGCGGAGAATTTCCGCGGGTTCGGTCCGGCCCTGTCGGCCTATCCGGAATTCATATGCGCCATGGCCAAGGTCAAGCGGGCCGCCGCACTGGCCAATCGCCGGGCGTCCGGTTTGCCCGTGCGCGAGGCAGACGCCATTATAGCGGCATGCGATGAAATTGCGGCCGGAGAACACTGGTCGCAATTCGTTGTTCCGATGGCGGAAGGCTCTGGCGGCACGTCGCTGAACATGAACTTCAACGAGGTGATAGCGAGCCGCGCGAACCAGATACTGGGCGACGAGCGGACTGGACCGATCCGATCCAACGATCACGTCAACCGCAGCCAGTCGACCAATGACGTGATCCCTACCGCGATCAAACTGGCCTGCGTCCTTCTGTTGCCGGGGCTGAAATCCTCGGTGGAGGAACTCGTCTCGGTGTTTCGCGCACAGGCGGAGGTGTCACGGGACGTGCTGAGAACGGGCCGGACCTGTATGCAGGCCGCGCAACCGATGACATATGGCCAGTTGTTCGACGGCTATGCGGCGCTTTTGGAAGGCGCCCTGAGGACGCTGGAGCGTGCGGTCGACGATCTCCAGACGGTGCCGATGGGCGGCACTGCCATCGGCACGGGGCTTGGCCGTGTTGATGGCTATGAAGCGGAAATCTTACCCGCCCTAAAGGAAAGCTTCGGCTTCGATGTTCGAGGACCAAGGGATATGTTCGCTGCGATGCAGGGCACGGATGGGTTCCAGCGCCTGTCTGGTGAACTGGCAGGGCTTGCCACCAATCTCGGCCGCATCGCCGCCGACCTGATCATCCTCAGCAGCGATGCGGCGTCCGGGATCGGCGAGATTCACCTTCCGCCGGTCCAGCCGGGGTCGTCCATCATGGCCGGAAAGGTCAACCCGGTCATCCCGATGCAGGTTCAGCAGGTCTCGTTCCAGGTTCACGGGTTGAACGGCACCATCACGATGGCCTGCCAGGCGGGACAGATGGAAATCAACCATTTCGAAACGGTCATTGCGCAATCGCTGTTCGACCAGTTCGGGCTGCTGACCCGCGCCAGCACTGTTTTTGCGCGCACGTGTGTGTCCGGGCTTAGTATTGACCAGGACCGATCCTACGAAAACCTCGCCTCGTCATTCGGTGTTTCTACCGTATTCCTGCACCGTCTTGGGTACGAAAAGGTCGCGCAACTTGCCAAACGCTCTCTGAAAGAGAAAAAATCACTGGCTCAGATCGCTATAGCGGAGGGTCTTTTGGCCGAAGAGGGGCTCAGAGATGTTCTGAAAGATGCGACTCGACCCTGAGGCGTGGTCCTGAACGGAGACGCGGGCATAATTTGGAACGCCAAGCGGAACGAACGCATGCGACATTGCGACCGGCTGGAGATTCCGATGAAACTGAAAAAGCTGAATAGGCTTCGCTCAATTACAGGTCATGCGTTCGTCTGCCCCTAAGTGCCGCAATCATGTATACCGTGCGACGCCGCCCGGGAAGGCGTGAGTGTCATGATTGCATGCTCAGGGTAGCATCGGCCCTAAGCCGCCGTTGGTCGCCAGACTCTTGAATGGCCGGCAAGGGCCTGGAACCGACTTGGTCGAAAAGGGCGGGAAGCCGTCGTTCTTTGCACGTAGCTCCAACGTCCGACATGCATGTAAAAGTGCTGTCGATCAAATGTAGAAAGGTAGTTACAGCCTGTCTGGATGCCTTCGGTCAGTTGGAGTGGGAGTTTCTAATGCTCTTCCAGTACCGATCGGTGGCTCAAAGGCACAGCGTTTCAATGAAATGGGCTCAATACGGGTTGAACTTTCAATAGCTTCCCCTGGGGAGAGCCGGGGAAAGCTTGACAAGCGAGGCCCGAACTGGCGCGTTTTGCGCCAGATCGGTGCGGTTCGTTAACTGGACTGCAAATAGCCCAAGATGTCCGCGTTGATCGCTTCAGCCATCGTCGCCGCCATGCCATGAGAGGCGCCGTCATAGACCTTGAGCGTCGCGTTAGGCATGATCTCGACCGTCCTCGCGGCAGAGGACTTTATGGGCACGACCTGATCGTCGCTGCCATGCATCACCAGCGTCGGCAGTTGGATCGCCTTGAGGTCCTCGGTGAAGTCGGTTTCGGAGAAGGCCTTGATGCAGTCGAAGTGCGCCTTGGCGCTGCCCTGCATCCCCTGCCGCCACCAGTTGCGGATCAAGCCTTCGCTGACCTCCGCGTCCGGGCGGTTGAAGCCATAGAACGGGCCCGATGCCACGTCGAGGTAGAATTGCGGTCGGTTCGCGGCAAGCGCCTCGCGGAAGCCGTCGAACACGTCCAGCGGCGTGCCGTCGGGGTTGCTGTCCTTCTTCACCATGACCGGCGGCACGGCACCGATCAGCACCAGCTTCGAGACGCGTCCGGGCTTGGCACGGGCGGCGTAGTGCACGACCTCTCCACCGCCGGTGGAATGGCCCACATGCACGGCCGCCTTGAGGTCCAGCGCGTCCGCCAAGGCGATGACATCGGCGGCATAGGTGTCCATCTCGTTGCCGGTTTCCGTCTGGTCCGAGCGCCCGTGCCCGCGCCGGTCGAAGGCGATGACGCGAAAGCCCTTGCCGAGGAAATAGAGCATCTGGGCGTCCCATTCGTCGGCCGTCAGGGGCCAGCCGTGGTGGAACACGATGGGTTGCGCGTCGCGCGGGCCCCAGTCGCGGTAAAAGATCTGCGTGCCGTCGTCGGCGGAAATGTAGGTCATGGTCTGAGGTCCTCGGTTGGAAGGTGATGTTTCGGCCCGCAGGCCGGAAGCCGTCAGCAGCGGTGTGGACGCTGCAATCAACAGGCCCGTGCCGCCGGCAATCGCGCAGCGACGGGTGAGGCGGAATGGTTCAGGTCCGGACATGGCGTTTTCCCGATATGATCAACTGACACGGGTCGGATTTGGGCATCTTGCAGGTACGGTTGGCCTGGACGTGACTGCCGGTGAAACTGTCTACGTTGACGATCCAGGAGGCGACGGCGACGGCCGCGACCGAGATGAGGAACAGGATCGCGCTCCAAGAAAGTATGGATTTCACTTTCATATGGGACATGGTGTGGCTCCATTGCCGGGGTGATTTCCCCAGGTGAGATTTTCTGTGAACAGGTTTCGGGTTCCTGCGGCGAGGCGGGTTCTGCCGCAGGAGATTGCTAATTCAGCTTCCGCCGGAGGCGCGGGCAGCCTCATCGATCACGTCGGCGACTTCGTCGGGCTTGGTCAAAAACACAACGTGGCTACCGGGTACGTCGACTGATACAGCGCCAATCCGGTCGGCCGTGTGGCGCAGTAGTTTCGGGTCGATGGCCTTGTCCTCGGTTGCGATTACGGCCCAGCTCGGCTTTTCCTTCCACGCAGCGTGTTTCACAGGCGTTCCGAAGATTTCCATATTGATGGGCACCTGGCTGTCCCGGAGGAAAGCTGCGTCCGCATCGGCGGTGTCGCCGGCGAAGCCGGTCTTGAATTCTTCGAGGTTGACGAAGCCGAACCCGTCATCGCCGGTCTCGATGATGAATTCGGGCGGGGCGGGGATGTCAGAGAATTGGTCGCCCGTGGTCTCGCCCACGTCTGGGGCCAGCGCGGAGACATAGACGAGGCCTGCAACCTTGGGGTTGATACCCGCCTCGGTGATGACCGTTCCGCCGTAGGAATGCCCGACGAGTATAGCCGGACCGTCCTGACGGTCAAGGATGCGGTCGGTGGCAGCCACGTCATCTGCGAGAGAGGTCAGCGGGTTCTGAACGATGCTGACACGGTAGCCGCGCGCGGTGAGGATGTCGTACACGCCGCGCCAGCCCGACCCGTCTGCAAAGGCGCCGTGAACGAGGACGACGGATTTGACCGGCTGTTCAGACAGGATCGTCTCTTGCGCGTTTGCGCTGGTCGTGATGGTCGCGGCGGCGGCAGCGGCGGCGACGGCAGTTCTGAGTTTCTTGGACATTTGAATGTTCCTTTGGTTGATATTGGCAGAGGTCCATAAAGGCCGTGGGAGGGCGGCTCTCCGGTCTGTTTTACTGGATGGCATCCCTGTCGCAGGCGTCGGCATCGTAGCGTTTTGACGCTGACGGGTGCTTGCAACTTTGGCGTATGGTTTGCTGGATACGCTGCAGCATGATTGAAGATTGGCGTTTTTTCGGCCAAGGCTTACCCAATATTTGAAAGAATATTTCATGTCCGGCTCGCTCGAATCAGCGCCGGTTCGGGTAAGCTTTTGTGCTGTCTGCTCCTTTCGGTCAGTTGATGCGTGACCGTAAATTATGCTTTTGACGGCGTTTTGATAATTAGGATAAAGTGAGATGTTGAATTACGGAATTCAGGACAATGAAAAACTACAAGCTGACCGACTTCGATGCCGTGCTCGCGATCAGCCGCAGAGGATCGTTCCGGGCTGCGGCACTCGACATGGGAATGTCAACGAGCGCGCTCAGCAATGCGATTTCCAAGCTGGAAGGACAACTGGGCGTGCGCCTGTTCAATCGCACGACGCGCAGTGTCTCACTGACCGAGGCGGGGCACAGGTTTGTCGATCAGGTCAGCCCGGCGGTGCGGGATATCCACCAGGCTCTGGACACGGTCCGATCGCAACAGGAAACACCTTCCGGCACCGTGCGTATTAACACCTTCGTCACCGCTGCGCAGGAGATTCTTGAACCACTGATCCTGGAGTTCCTGAAGCGGTTTCCCCAAGTTCAGGTCGATCTCGTGACCGAAGGGAGTCTTGTGGACATCGTGGCGGACGGGTTCGATTTCGGGGTGCGCAGCAAAACCCTCGTACCGTCGGACATGATCGCGATTCCATTGGGGCCAGCGCGGCGGCATGCCGTCGTCGCCGCACCGTCCTATTTTGCGAACCGGGATGTGCCGCGCGTTCCGGCCGACCTGAAGGCGCATACCTGTATTCGCGTCCGCCTGCCGAACGGCGCGCTGTATCGCTGGCAGTTCGAATCCGAGGGCCAGCCGGTGCATGTGGACGTGGACGGGCCACTGACTCTGGACGAGGCCAGCCTGGCGCGCACCGCGGTCCTCGATGGAGTGGGCATCGGCTATTTCATGGAGTCGAACGTGCGCGCGGATATCGCGGCGGGCCGACTGGTGCGGATCCTAGACGATTGGACCCCGCCGGTTGCGCCGCTGTGCCTGTATTACCCCAGCCGGCGCAACCCGCCGGCCGCGTTCAAGGTCTTCGTCGATCTTGCGCGCGAGTTGGCGCGCTCGGCGCGGGCGGTGTGAAGGTCGGCCCGGCTATCGCCGGAATGGGGCGATGGCGAAGGCGCGGGCAAGGTGGTCTATGAAGGCGCGAAGCGCCGAGGCCCTTGCGGTGTCGCGCGAGAACACGGCGTAGATCGTGCCCTCGACGGTCGAGATGTCGGGCAACACTCGCATCAGCTCGCCGCTTGCAATATCCGCCATACAGGCATGTTCGGGCAGCAGGGCGACGCCCAGCCCCCTGATTGCAGCGTGCCGCAGGGTGGCGATGTCGCTCGTGACCAGCCGCGGAGAGACGTCGATGGTATGGGCTGTGTCATCCCGGTCGAAAAGCTCCCACACGCGGTTGTCGCCAGGCAGGCACAGGGTCGGGACAGCCTGCAAGTCCCGAGGCGTCAGCAGCTGGCTTGTACCGGCAAGGGACGGCGCCGCGACAAGGATGCCACGCGATACCCCGAGCCGCCGCACGACGTGCGAGGCGCCGGCCTCGACCTGCGACCGCGCGCGGATCGTGATATCCACATCGTCCCTGACGAGGTCGAGCGGGCCCGCCATCGCGACCAGTTCGATCCGGACCTTGGGAAAGTCGGTGAGGAAATCGGCGATGACATCATCCAGCAGATCATCCAACAGGCCCGGCGGACACCCGACACGGATGCGGCCAGACGGCCCGTCGCTGTCGCTTGCCGCGCGTTGGGCGGCGTCGAAGGCGTCGACCATCGTCTTGCCGTGTTCCGCCACGATCCGTCCGGTTTCGGTTGGGCGCATGTTGCGCGTCGTCCGCTCAAGCAGGCGCACGCCCAGATCCTGCTCCAGCCGTGCGATGGCCTTGCTGAGTGTGCTTTTGGGAATGCCGAGATCCCGGGCGGCGGCGGCAAACGAGCCTTTGTCGACGACTTTCCTGAAGCGGGCGAGGTCATCAAGGCTGGGCGTCTTAGACATGTGATTGTCCATCCGGGCAGACAGTGAAACGAAATTCGACGCCGTAGTGCAGACGGGTGCGCGCACATAGCTTTCCACGCGTCAAACAAAGGAAAGCGACATGACAGATCAAGATCCCGTCCGGCTGGCAATCGTCTATTACAGCAGTACCGGCAACACATTCACGATAGCACAGCAAATCGCCGCCGGCGCCGAAAAGCACGGCGCCGCGGTCAGGATACGGCGGGTGGGGGAACTGGCACCCGACGCGGCAATAGATGCCAACCCGGCATGGCGGAAACACCTTGAGGCAACGCGTGAAGTACCCGTTGCCACCCACTCGGACCTGGAATGGGCGGATGGCTTCGTTTTCGGGACGCCGACGCGTTTCGGCCTGCCGGCGGCGCAGTTGAAGCAGTTCCTGGATACCTGCGGCGGCCTGTGGATGAACGGGAAGCTGACCGACAAGGTCGTCAGTGCCTTCACAGGGGCCGGGAACGTGCATGGTGGGCAGGAATCCACCCTTCTGGCGCTGCACAACGTGTTCTATCACTGGGGCGCAATCATGGTGCCTCCGGGGTATACGGATCCTGCGATTCATGCCGCCGGGGGTAACCCGTACGGCACCAGCTTCACCGACGGACAAGGTGCGCCCCTTCCCGAGACGACGTTGCATGCGGCAAGGCACCAGGGGGCGCGGATGGCCACATGGGCGCAGGTGGTGCGTCGGGTCAGGGCGGCGTGACGGTGGGCGTGCGATCCGGTGGCCGCCGGGTCGCCAGCGTTGCGGGACGCCGGCCACGGGGGGCTCTTTCAGAATGCCAAGGGCGCGTTGTCCTTGACCTCTTTCAGCACGAAAAAAGTGCGGATCTGGCGAACGCCCGGCAGGGTGATGAGTTTGCGGCCGTGCAACAGGTTGAAACCTTCCATGTCCCGTGTCCTGATCTTGAGCAGATAGTCGAAATCCCCGGCTACCAGGTTGCAATCCAGGACCTCTTTCATTCCTCCGACGGTCTTCTCGAACTCGGAAAAGCTTTCGGGGGTGGACCGGTCCAGCACGACTCCGACCATCACGAGCGTCCCGAGCCCCACGCAGGCCGGAGCTATCTGCGCGCGGGCGGACGAGATGTATTTCTGTTCGATCAGACGCTGGGTGCGGCGGTGGCATGTCGCGGCGCTGACGTTCACCAGTCGAGCCAGGTCTGAATTGGCCATCCGCGCATCTTTCTGAAGCGCACGCATAATGTTTCGATCGATCCGATCGAGGTCCGGGTTGAAAGAATCTTCCGGCATTGTTCGGGTTTCCGCAGGTCTCGGGCGTTCTGATGCGCCTTGCTGCATCATCTAAGGCACAGTTCCGGATTCGAAGAAAGCGGGTTGTCGGTGCGTGGCCTTGCGGCATGGAGGGCGATGTCGGCTGGCGCAGTCCGGACTCAGGCGGTGTCATTGTACGTTTGATTTGGATGCGCCGGATCATGCGGACCGGAGGATGTCGTGCCCCCGATCCGCGGCGGGGATTGTTCATGCCCCGGCTGCCAGGGGTAGTTCGGCTCGCGCCAGACCGTGTTGCTGGCGGATCATGTCGGCGGCACGCTCTCCGATCACCACGCAGGGGGCCATCGTGTTGCCGGTGGTGATGCGGGGCATGATCGAGGCATCAGCGATGCGCAGGTTGTCGATGCCATAGACCTTGAGCTGATGGTCGACGACCGACATCTCGTCCCGTCCCATCTTGGCGGTGCAGGACTGGTGCCAGTATGTGACTGCCGATTTGCGGATGAAATCGGCCATCGCCTTTCGATTTCGGCCGCCGGGCGCGACCTCCTGCCGAACGAGCGGACTAAAGGCCGCGTGGTTGCCAATCTCGCGGCACATCTCGACGGCGGCAAATGCGGTTTCGAGGTCCTCGGGTTCGCTGAGCGCATTCGGCTCGATCAGGAGCGGATCGTCGGCATCTGGCCCCGACAGCCGCAGGCGGCCCCGGCTTTTCGGCTGGGCCAGGCCCGCGAACATGGTCCAGCCATGGGGCGGCGTTTCGATGCCCGCTTCATCTGGCGCGGGCACCGGGAATTCGAGCTGGCATTGCAGGATATCGGGCTGTTGGAGGCGCGCAGAACTTTGCCAGTAGAGCGTGGCCTCGCACCCGCCGCCGCCGACGCCCTCGGGCTTGTGATAGGCCCAGGTGCAGCCGAAGGCGAGGTGGTCCTGGTGGTTGCGGCCGACGCCGGGAAGGTCGCGCACGGTCCGGATGCCATGAGCGGCAAGCTCGTCCTCGGGGCCGATGCCCGATTGCATTAGGACTTTCGGGGTCTGGATGGCGCCAAGCGACAGGATGGTCTCGCAGCGCGCGCGGAACTGCCGGGGCTTGCCGTCGAGCAGGACTTCGACGCCTGTGGCCGACGTGCCATCCAGCAGGATGCGGTAGACGAGGGCGCCAGGCAGAACGGTCAGGTTGGGCTGGTGCATCACGCGGTGGGTGTAGGAGCGGAACACCGACTGGCGCCAGCCGTCGCGGATGCGAAGATCCGCGATAGCGGCCCCGCCGACGCCTTCCATCATCGCCCCATTCGGGCTGTCGAAGACCGGGATACCCATTTGCCCTGTAGCCTCGAGCATCGCATGGGCGACGGGCTGGGGCACTGCAGGTTGTTCTACGTGGACAGGGCCACCCGTGCCGCGCCGTTCGGCGTCGGGCGCGCCTTGCCAATCCTCGATGCGGCGGTAGTAGCCGAGGATGGACCGGTACCCCCAGGCGGCGTCGCCGGATTTGGCGGCGAAGTGATCCCAGTCTTCCTTGTGGCCCCGGGCCCAGACCATGACGTTGATACTCGATCCACCGCCCAGGCCCTTGCCCATGCTGAGCGGAAGCCTGCGGCCATTGAGGGTCGGGCAGGGTTCGCCCGAGAACCCCCAGTCGCGCTGGCTGCCGAGGTTCAGGGGCCACAGGGCCGGGTTGGAGACCGTGTCTGCCGTATCGTCGCCGCCGGCCTCGAGCAGGAGAACGCTGACTTCCGGCTGTTCGGCCAGCCGAGCCGCGACGACGGAGCCGCTGGACCCGGCGCCGCAGACGATGAAGTCATATTCGGGGCGAAGCGCTTGGCGCAGGGCTTTCTGGTTGTTCTCGACGGCGAGGTCGTGCCGCTTCAGGGTCGGATCGGTGTCCATGCAGGGTTCTCCGTGGGATGGCTGTGTTGATGTCGAAAACGGTTTTGGTCGAGATGACGTGGTTGCTGAGGCACACCGCGAACAGACCACCGTCGGTGGTTTCACCGTTCACCGGAATGGACGATGCAACGCCGCAAGTTGGCCATGCGGCCCGGCGCCAGAGTTATGGTGTCCGACGCGCCAACGGGCAGGCGCTCAAACGGTCGGAACGGTCCCGCCGTCGATGGTGTACTCGGCGCCCGTGATCGTGGCCGCGCGGTCCGACGCCAGGAAGGCGATCAGGCTGGCGACCTCTTGCGGTTTGGTCGGGCGGCCGATGGGAATGCCACCGAGCGACTGCATGATGATCTGCTTGCCGCCTTCGAAGTCGGTTCCTTGCTCTTCGGCGAGGCGCTGGGCGAGACGCACCGATGCCTCGGTTTCGATCCAGCCGGGAGAAACGCGCAGGACCCGGACGCCTTTCGGAGAGACCTCCTTGGACAGACTTTTGCTGTAGGCGGAAAGAGCGGCTTTGGCCGCGGCATAGGCTGTCGTCGCCTCCGGCAGAGGCAGGACGCGTTGGATCGAGGTGACGTGGATGACGACACCATGGCCTTGGGCCACCATCTCGGGCACCAACACTCGGTCAAGCCGAACCGAAGGAAAGAGGTTCAGGTCGAGCTCTGTTTGCCACTGATCGTCATCGAGCGCCGCGTGGCCGCCGCCCGGCGCGGATGACCCGCCGACCATGTGGACGACGATGTCGATGCCGCCCAGTTCTTCCCGGACCGCATCGGCAACCGTCTTGCAGCCTTTCGGTGTCGTCAGGTCTGCGGCGACGAATGCGTCTGCATTCATCAGCTCAGGGCGCGAGCGCGCGGTCGTCAGGACTTTTGCGCCGAGCGTTTGCAGCAGTTCAACAGTCGCGGCTCCGGCACCTTGGGTGCCCCCGGTCACGAGTGCGCGCTTACCAGTAAGGTTGAGAAAATCGGTCATGATCTGAGCTCCAGATTTATTGCTGAATGTTTCTTTCTGGAAAATTTAAGGGACGTCGTGTGTTTGGAAAATATGGATTAAATGGCATGCGCTGTCTTGAAAACCGGGATAATGTCCGGGAGGTTACGGCAGACTGATTATCCTGAATTCTGGAATTCGGCGTGTAGTTTTATCCCTATTATCGAATTTTCATCTTCACTTAGGTTACCTGTTGGCGCGGCCGTCAGAGGGTTGTCGCGCCTTGGACCGCAACAGGAGAATGATGATGAAGCTCGAACTACCGGCAGTGATCGCCCAATATTTCTCGGCCGACAAAAAGGGCAACGCGCACGCGCTAGCGGAATGCTTTACCGATAACGCGATCGTTGTCGATGAAGGCAATACGTACAAGGGTCGGGAGGCGATACGGCAGTGGATGGCCAACGCCTCGACGCAATATACCTACACCGTGGAACCATTCTCGCTGACTGAGGAAGGAGATCGCATTATCGTAACCAGCCATCTCGTTGGCAATTTCCCGGGGAGTCCGGTCGATCTGCGGTATCTGTTCCGTCTGGAAGGAGACAAAATAGCTGAGTTGGAAATAATTCCCTGACGCGACTTGTTGCCCGGAGCGGTACAACCGAACGCCGTGGAATTGGGGGTCCGGTCGTGATGCCTGCACTGGATTGGAGCTGACCGGACCTTCGCAACATATACCATGAATGACAGCTAATGGGATGTACCGGCTGCTTCACCCAGCGGGTTAGGCTCTGCCTATTTCTGCAGATAGGAGAAGTAGCATGGCGAAGACAGGCTTTGATGGACTGATGTCGATTGGTGTCGATATCGGCAAGGACACATTCCATTTGGTGGGTTTCGATCATTTGGGGCAGCGGGTTCTGCGAAAGCAGATCAAGCGATTAGCGTTGGTGGCAACCTTTGAGAAGTTGCCACGTTGTATTGTGGGCATGGAGGCATGCCTGAGCGCACGCTTTGTGAGCCGGACATTGCGCGAGATGGGCTTTGAGCCAAGGATCATCCCTGCGATCTATGTGAAGCCTTTCAACA
>NZ_JASHIN010000042.1:0-22533 GCF_030733705.1 Roseovarius sp. MMSF_3298 | reverse complement strand
TCCCCTTAAGCGTAATTTTAGTTACGGGTTGAGATATCCGTAATAAGCGTTACGGTTGCTGTCAACAGGGAGGATTTGGATGCGCGAAGAGAACAGGTCCCTGCGTCAGCAGCAGATCGAAACCGCAGCCTATGCACTGCTGGAAGAAAAGGGGTACGCGGGAACCTCGATGCTGGCCATTGCCAGAAAAGCCCGCGCTTCCAACGAAACCCTCTACAACTGGTACGGCGACAAGCAAGGATTGTTCAAAGCTCTGGTGACACGCAACGCCGCCGAAGTGAAATCCCTGCTGGAAGAGGAACTGGCGGCTAAAGAAAACCCGATGGCAACGCTTGCAAGGTTCGGACCGAAATTGCTGGAGCTGCTGCTTGGGGATCGCGCCATCGCACTCAATCGTGCCGCAGCGGCAGACCCGACAGGTGAACTGGGTGCCGTCATTTCGGAGGCGGGGAGAGAAACTGTCCTGCCTCTGCTTGTAGAAACTCTCGAACAGGCTAAGCGTCGCGGCGATCTATCTTTCGACCATCCGGAGGAAACAGCCGCGCTCTATATGAATTTGCTTGTCGGCGATCTGCAAATCCGCCGTGTGATCGGTAGAGTTCCCGCGCCATCTCGCGACTTTTGCGAGAAGAGGTCGGCACTTACACTAAGGCGATTGTCACTTTTGCTCGTGCCCGAACCCTAGACTTGCACGACTTGCAAAGATGAGGAACTGCGAGAGAAACGGGGTTTTCTCTGAAGCAGCCATTCGCGCTGCCGCAGCGAAAGCTCACTTTGTCCGCATAGCTGCCGCACGGTCGCGCTAGGATATCCGTGATCCCGGCAGTGTGCCGGTCTCGCTTTGAGCGATAGACAGGGCAGGGGATCGACGGGCTGACGCCCGCTCACCCCTACCCAGATAGCATCCAAATTCTGTTGATCCGCCTGCCATCCCGGCAGGTCCGAGAAAACCGGCAAGCGCCGCCTTTGGCGTCGGTTCCGGTCGAGAATTCCGGTTCCTCCCACGCGCGAGGCGCGCGGTTCCCTCCCAAATTCACGCCCTCCACCCGGGTGTCACGGACCCGCCGGGCCGCAGGACGGGCTTTGCCCTTACCTGCTCTGCCGTCCGGAATGCATGGGCATTCCAGACAACAGAGAAGGAAGGCCCGCCCATCGGCGGAAAGGGGAAGAGACCCGGCCCGCGTCACTCGAAGGAGGGTCACAAATGACCGCAGAGAAGTTTGACGTTTACACCCATGTCACCAATCAGATCATCGCGCAGATCGAGGCGGGAACACCGCCCTGGCGCAAGCCGTGGACCGGCGGAGGGGCAGGGGTCAGCTTGCCGGAACGGTTCAACGGAGAGGCCTATCGGGGCATCAACATCCTGATGCTTTGGGCCACGGCGATGGCAAAGGATTACAGCTCAACCCGGTGGATGACGTTCAATCAGGCCAAGCAGCTTGGGGGCCATGTCCGCAAGGGCGAGAAATCTGCGACCGTTGTGAAATACGGCACCGTCGAGCGCGAGAACGAGAACGGCGAGGAACGTCAGATCCCCTATGCCAAGGCTTACCGCGTGTTCAACGCCGACCAGATCGAGGGCTTGCCTGCCGAGTTCTACATCCTGCCCGACCCGCCCCGTGATCTTGGCACCGTGGCCGACCCCGAGCTTGAGGCGTTCTTTGCCGCGACCGGCGCGCAGATCGACGTGACCGAGGAGCCGCGCGCCTATTACAACATCAAAACCGACCGCATCCACATGCCGCCGATTGGCACCTTTCACAGGGCCGCAGGATATTACGGCACCTTGGCGCATGAGCTGACCCACTGGACAGGTGCGACGAAGCGGCTGGACCGCTTGGGCCGGTTCAATGACCGCAAGGCCTATGCCTTCGAGGAGCTGGTCGCGGAGATTGGCAACTGCATGCTTTGCGCACAGATCGGGGTGGAGCCTGAATTCGATCAGAGCGCGGCCTATGTCGAAGGATGGCTTGAGGCGATGAAGGAAGACAGTCGCGCGATTTTCCGCGCCGCGTCCGAGGCGCAGAAGGCCGTGGATTACATCATGGACCGCACCGCGCAGGCCGACCGGATGGCCGCTGAGTAGCTGCCCGCATCACCGCAATGATCGAGGCCCCCGTCAGCAGGCGGGGCCCTTCGCGTTGTGGCGTGATCGAGGTGGTGGCGGTTTCCGGGTGACTTGTCTGCGGGCAACCTAAGGCTACCCGCCGACAGGCCCGGCGCTTCGCGCGGACGGGCATGGTATGCCCGCAAAGCGAAAAAGCGACTTTGGTGCGCTACAGCCGATAGCAGTCATGTCACTGAGTGAACCGAATCTGGTCATACACCTTTGGCGTTAGCGGCGTTCCATGACCTTGATGATATTCCCATCCGGATCAGAGAACTCCAACGATCTGCTACCATCTGCATTTTCATGCACTGTGGCGTTTGGAACAGTCTTGCGTGTCTGTACGTGCAGTTCGTCCAGATGATTGTGTGACAGGTGGAAATCGACCGTACCGCCCAGCGTGCGATCTCCCCCACCTTTGCCTGGTAGGTATAGGGCAAGCGCAACAGAGACTCCGTCCAACTGCGCCCAGCCAAACTCCTCGACAACCATTGTGGCTCGCAATCCTAGGGCAGCTTCATAGAAGGAAGCTGACGTCTTCAGGTCCGACACGGGAATTTTCAGAATGGCGACACCGAGGCTCATTTTCGGTATTCCTTTTGGTCAAATGGCTGGAAAAATGTGAGAAGGTTGCCGTCAAGATCAAGGACTGCGAACTCCCGCAATCCATACGGCTTGTTCTGCAAGGGTCCGTTGGGGTGAATGACGTCCTTGTCTCGCATTTCAGCAAACAGCGCATCTATTTCGGTTGTAAACACACGCGCACTCGCAGTTCCTGCCAGGAAACTCTCAGCACCGCTGATGACGGGATGGCCATCGCGCCCTTTCCAAGTTTCATCGGTAGCGCACCATAAATGGATTTCGATCTTGTCGCGGATCATTACAGCATACCCGCTGTCAGTATGGCCGATCTCGAACCCGAGTCTCTCAGCATAAAAAGAAGCAGCCCGCTCTATGCCGCTGACGGGCAGCACGGGTACAGCGGCTTTGAGTAATGCGCCGGTCATGATGCGCGCAGCTTATTAAAATCCGCCCGCGTCATGACGAAACGCAGTCCGGCCATGTCGCGATGGCCGAGCGCGCCGTCTTCTGCCGCGCGTTCGATAGGACCGGTGTTTAGGAACCCGGCTTGATCAAACAGCCGCACGGCGGCGGTATTGTCTTTAACGACATCTGCGATGAGCTGCGTCACAGCGGACGTCGAGAAGAGATGGTCGACAAAAACCGGCAGGGACGTCTTGGCGATGCCGCGTCTTTGCGTGTCAGGCATCACAGTGATGAAGACCTCCGCCGCATGATCACCCGCTTCTGCCGCCCCGATTGATCCAAGGTATTCACCGGTACTGTCATCGGCGATGGTGAGTGAGCAGATCGGGTGGTTACTGGCGTAGCTCCCAATCACTGCATCCATCATCGCAGCCGCCCCGGCGCTGGATTTCTGCTCAGGGGTGAACGCCATGAACTGAGTGGCCGTAGGGTGCGTCAGGAACTGTTCAAATGCTGCCAGATCTGACGCCACATGAGGGCGGATCACGGTCTGGCCCGCGCTTAATTGTTTCGGAATTGGGATCATCAAGTTACTCCAAGGAGAATTGTCATGTGCGTCTCGCGCCGGGCGAAAGATGTCTTCGATCCTCGATGCGAAAGCATTTGCAATGTCGAAGGCCACGGGCAGGCTAGGTTCATATCGGCCCTTCTCGATTGCGTTGATTGTTTGTCGGGAAACACCGAGAAGCTCCGCCAGATTCTGTTGTGTCAACCCACGGGCGCGGCGTAGTTCCCGCAGCCGATTCATGACTTTCGGCGATTTGGCCACAAGGGTGCTACTCAGCGTTCCGCGTTGCGTTTGAAAAGTGTGCCGAGCAGGACACCACCCACGAGACCAAAGGCGACGCCTTGTGCAATCATTTCTGTTGCTGTCCCGATGGCCGCTCCGACCGCTATGCCGATTGCAATTCCAACACCCATGAGAGACTCCTTAACTTCGCTTCAGGTACCAATGATGGGATTTGGAATAAATGTAAAGTATGCTTTACATTTTTGTGAGCTGGTAAGGAGGAAATCTGACACCCACCGCTTGCCAATAACAGTCGTTATCGTCGGTGACAGAAACGGTTGAGTTTTGGCACATCCATCAATGCGGAAAAGGTCTCGCAGGAGCGCACTCTTCCGAATGCTGCGCTGAGTTCGAAGGTCCGCTTCCATATGGCTGCGTGTTGACCGGCCAAACAGCTTCGTCTAAAAGGTCTTTCAGTTGAGGAGCGCCCTGCCAGTGATCAAATAATTCCCAATTCATTCAGAAGCCGAATGGCTTGAAGGGAAATTATTTTTCAGGAGCATGCTCATGCATCCCATTATCTATGACGTTGCCGTCTCGCTAGACGGTTTTATCTCCGGCGTGTCCGGAGACATATCGAAATTCGCACCAGAAGGGCCTGTGGTAGACGACTACTTAAAACGCCTTGAGACCTACAGAACGGCAATTATGGGCCGAAACACCTACGAGTTCGGGTATGGTTTTGGCCTTAAGCCCGGTCAAAACCCTTATCCACATATGAGGACAGTCGTTTTCTCCGACACTTTGGAGGTGCCTGAACCGGCTGAAATCTCAGTTCTTCGCCGTCCCACATCGGAGGAGATTTTGACATTGGCGCGCAATGCGAGTGGCCCCGTGTATCTTTGCGGGGGTGGCGATTTCGCAGGGTGGATGCTGGACCAAGGATTGATCGACCGGCTGGTCCTCAAGCGCGCACCGTGTGTCCTAGGGAGCGGCACACCTCTCTTTGGCGCGTGCGCTCGGCCCATCAGCATGTCTCGGATCAGGACTGAGACATATGAGAATGGCTATCTTCTGGAAGAGTTCGAAGTCTGATTGAGATCAAGAAGCGGACAGTCATTCATGAAGTGCGACTGACCGTTTCATCCGCAGCCGGGACATAAACCCTTTACCGAAAACCTATGCGCCAATAACGGTCGTTTTCGCCAGTGGCAGAAACGTATGGGTCTTGCCGCTATGCGTTGTCGGTAACGACTGCATCAACTTCGATCTCGACCAACCATTCAGGGTTCACAAACCGATTGATCGCCATGATCGTATCGACGGGTCGGGCATCGACGCAATACTTCTTCCTCGCCTCTATGGCTTCTTTCCAGTTGTCGATATCCGTCAGGATTACCCGCGTCCGCACAATGTCTTGAAGACCTGAGCCCGCCTGTTCGAGAGCTGCTTTGATGATCTCGAAGCACTGCGTCGTTTGGGCAAAAACATCTCCGACGCCGACAGTCTTGCCAGATGCATCGACCGGCGCGGTTCCCCCGACCGAAATGTATGGTCCAACCCGAACGGCACGGCTAAAACCGACGATCTCTTCCATCGGGTTTCCATTGGAAATCAGTTGTCGCATGAATAATGCCTCCCACAGAGATCATTCTACTCTAATGAAGGCAACGGAAACAGCGCAGTTTGGATTGGACAAAAAACCCTGGCCAAGACCTCGCGGTCAAAAACGGTGGGTTCTGTCTCTTTACCTATCGCAACGCCGGACCAATGACTTACTGGTGCCAAAAGCCCCCGGCGCAACTGATCCGGTTCTGGCAGGTTTGTGGTCAACCCGATTTGCCGCAAAAACCACCCTTTTTGCGGCAGTTTGGGTCGTGGTGCCAAGTCACTGATATTCCATACGCTGGACTGACGCAAAAACCTCGTGCAAAAAGATCGCATGAAAATCGGCTATGCACGGGTGTCCACGGAGGAGCAGAACCTTGATTTACAAATCGAGGCGCTGACCGAAGCCGGGTGCGACCGGATCATCACCGACCAGGCGCAGAGCGGTGCCACAGCGGCCGAGAGCCGAGCCGGGTTTTCCGAAGCGATGGAGTTGCTGGGCTCAGGCGACCTGTTGGTGGTCTGGAAGCTGGACCGTGTGGGTCGGTCCATCGCTGACCTGATCCACCTGCTGAAGTTGTTCGGGGATCGAGGAATCGAGTTCCGCAGTTTGACGGACGGGATCGACACGACAACCGCAGGCGGACGGTTGGTTTTTCACATCATGGGGGCGCTGGCCGAATTCGAGCGCGACCTGATCCAGGAACGGACGAAGGCCGGTCTGCGCGCCGCGAAGAAGCGCGGCAAACGCCTTGGCAGGCCCCCTGCCCTAAACGACGCCCAAATCGCCCATGCGAAGACGGCCATCGAGGCGAAGCGCGAGACGGTTTCCGGAATGGCCGAGATACTGGGTGTGAACCGCAGCACGCTTCAACGGGCGCTCTCTGCCCTTCCTGCTATGTCGCAGACCAATCAATGACACCGTGATCCTTGATATGGGTGACGTTATCGAACGGCATGTAGTCCCCTAGCAGCACCAGGTTCCGGCCTTCACGTCGCGCATTCGGGACGATGAACCCTGAAGGATCGCCGGGATCGTCGCTGCCGAGGAAATGGATCGCCTCCCCGATCCGCTGACAGGCCGAATATTCTGTTTCGCGGGAGAGGTAGGGCATCTTTCCGAACGCGCCTTTTTCTACACCGAAACGTTCGAGGAACGCCCAGTCGGTGATGTCGATAATACCGGGCACATCGACCGCCAGCTCGTGAAGTGCGTATCTGACCTTCGACGGCATGACTGGCTGGCCGCGTGACAGATGAAAGCGCATCTCGGCGAGCGCGCCGTCGCGATCCAAGGCCGTGTAGAGCACGTCGAAGGAGCCATCGTCCCACCGGTTGCCGCCAGCATAGAAGATCGTCGGATCATGGCCCTCGCGACGCACACGCCAAACGGTGCCGCTGAACGGTTTGACCTCCATCGCATCGAGGGCGTCGATCAGGTCGCGATCCCTCGGTGCCGTCATCATCAGAGATAGCCGTCCGCATCCAGACGGTCGAGAACCTGGAATATCTCGATCACCTTGCCTTCATGGATCAGGTCAATCGCGCGTTGCCCTTCGAGCTGCGGGTGCCGCGCGTAGAGCCAAGTCCTGACCTCCTCATTGGTGTAGTAGTCTTCCAGTCGCCGGACGACATAGACCAGATCGGCAAGAACCCGTTCGCTTCTTGGTTGGGGCTTCTTCGTGCCGGTCCGCCAGCGCGAGACAGTGGCTTTCGACACATCGGTGACGTTGGCGATGTCCATGCCGTTCAGACCGCCGATTTCTTCAAGATCGCTTATACTCCGGGAGATCGCTGTAGAGGCCATGCTCACGATCCCGTCTCTGAAAAGGGTGTCGCGTGCCGGGGCGGCGAGACAGACCGGGCAATGTCCCCCCGTTCCTGCCGCTGCTGTGCCTGCGCCGCGTAAACATCGCGCAGCTTTCCGATGGTTCCGGCATTGTCGGCGAGACGTGCCCGCATCTTGTCGAGATCGACATTGTTGTCGGCAGCGACTTTCGGATTGGGATTCAGACGCGCGGCCTTGCGGGCCGCCTGCTCCGCTTCCTTCATGCGGCCCTCTGCAAATGCCTCCGGCCGCTTGACGGTCGGCGTGTCTTCGATGGCCGAAATCCGCCTTTCCGCTTCCAGAGCGTTGAGCCGCCGCGCGTCGCTGCGCAGGTCGGACGGACCGTTGGGCAGGATTTTCTTGTCTGTCGGAACGAGAAGCGCCTTTGCCCCCTTGGCGGTCAGGAGAGTTTCCATTTCCGGGATGGTGAAGCTGCGACCGAAGACCGGGACATCCACGCGCACGGCCTGCCCCCCTTTCCGCTCCTCATCCGGCTCGGGTTTACGCGGCGGCTTGTCCCAGCCACCGACATCGAACGATCCGTGCCTGCCGATCCCATGCGCTAGGCCCGAGACCACATTCATCGAGATCAGGGCTTCCCCGGTCAGCCCGCCCGCGTAGTCGAGAATGACAGGCTTGCCGATATTGTGGATGGCCGATAGCACTTTTATCAGTCGCTGCGCCGTGAGCGGACCGGCCGTCCCGGAGGATGTTGCGATCCGGAGCCAGAGGTTTTCGAAGGGGAGATCGGCGAGGCCCGCGATCAGTTCGAGCCTGCGCTTCTCGTCGGTCAGATCAGTCAGGCGCACAACAAGCAGATAGTCGAGGGCGATTTGCTTTCCGCCATTCGCATCCAGAGCCGCTCTCATCGCCAGACAGCCGTTCCGGTCTAGATCGAACTGCGTTCTGAAGCCCGCGCCCGTCACAAGCCCGGAGGGGCTGAGGACAGCATCAATCTGGTGATCCACGGCACAGCGTGCGATCCGGCCGTAAAGGTCGAAAATGTGATTGGGCGACCGCAGCTCCGCCACCAGTAGAGAGCCGTCTTCCATGGCCCAAGGAGCCTTCGCCGCGTCGCCCCCACAATACTTGAGTGACCCCAGCTCGACGGTGCGTGGGTCGAGGACGACTTCCGCGCCACCCTCGCGCAGCATCCGGATGTCCTCGCGCTGGTATGCGATGCGCGAGGCATTCACGACGAACCGCTTCGATTTCAGGAGGTTCTGCGCGTGGAGTTCCGCATTCTTGCGATAGCCACTGTCGCCGAGGCGGATGAAATGGCCAATCGGCTGATAGAGGGCGGCCTGAGCCGGGAAGGCGACAATGTTCATGGCGGAATCCTTTCGGTTTCATGATTATGAGTGTGTGAAACCAAAAGGTCAAGGCCTTGCTCGCTCACCTGACCTCGACGCTATTCGTAGTTCCTTGAATCGTCCCCCTGCCCGCGTGTTGCGCGTCCAGTTGTTCCGGCGTGGAGGCGTGGAAAAAGGTGGGCCAGCCGGTATCCGTGTGACGCACCGGGCAGGCCATCCATCCGCTCATAGCTTTCCACGGTGACAAGACCATTGATGTTAAGGATGCCGAGCGCCTTCTTGATCTTCCCGAGGTGAATGCCGGCATAGTCGCTGATCTGTTCATAGGTGATCCGCGCGACGTTCTGTGTCGTGTCCCGGCGGGCCGCGAACGCGAGGTAAATTTTCAGGGCATCCAACTCTGCGGCCTTGCGCAGATGAAAGTCACCGAACATCGGCATCGCGCCGGTGCGATCATAGAGGGGCTTCGCTGGCAGCGCGGCCCAGACATGGCCTTCGCCATAGTTGGTGAGCTGGTACGTGCTGCGGCCGTCAGCCTCCCTGACCACCAGATTCCGTGCGGCCAGCACATCGAGACCATCCGCCACCTTGGTCCGGCTGATCCCGGTGGCGATGGTCAATTCGTCATACGTCGCCCGCGCAAGCCCGTCAGCGAGATCGGCTCGATGCGCGATTGCCATCAGCACCATCAGTGCGGCCGTTTCCGATGCTCCGGTCTCCGCGCGCCACTTGAAGGCCGACAGTCCGCCTTCCTCCATCCAGGCGGACGGGAGCTTTACCCATTTTCGCATGTTCATTCGCCGCGTTCCTTCGTGATGGCGCGCAGGACGACATGCAAGGCAAGTCCGACAACGCCTACAGCGGCGATGCCGAGGAGCAGGGCAAGGATAGTCGGGGGTGCATCGAGCAGGAGGGAGAAAACGTCGTCAGAGGGCATACCGGTGATCCTTTCGCAATTTTTTGGCCGATCATGCCGAAAAAATGCGACGGTGGACCATTCCTATCTAGATACACTTCAGGAAACTAGACACAATTATTGCAGGATATTTTGTTTTATATCAATGCTTTGATTGCACCCAGAACCGTCTTTATAAGTCTCTATTTCAGTCCATGAAGCTCAGGCCGTGGACCAAAACCGCTGAATCCGTGATGCCCGGATTGTGAATCTATCGCCTCAAGACCCTTAACACCATGTTAGAACAAATTATGAACAAATGGCAGAAACAGGCTTTTCAACCACGCTGGGACAGATTATGACATGTTGTCAATAACAGACACAGAACAGGGGCGGGCACATGAACGCGCATCCACGGACAGAATTTGCGGAACTGATGGAGCGGGCCGGTCTCGACATCGATGCGACAGCCGAGCTTCTGGGGGTGAGCGACCGCACGATCCGGCGCAACATGAAGGGTGAGGGCAAGCGGATCGACCAGCTCCGGCTGGAGAAGCTGCGCCAGACGGCAGATGCGCGCTGCACCGGCAAGCGTTCAGAGAGCTTCCGCTTCATCGACCTCTTCGCAGGGATCGGCGGGTTGCGCCTGCCCTTCGAGGCCATCGGCGGGCGGTGCGTCTTCACGGCCGAGTGGGACCGGTTCAGCCGCGAGACCTACAGCGCCAATTTTCCCGAGCCTGCCGACAGCGATCATGTCTTCGCCGAGGACGTGCGCCCCTACGCCAAGGCCCCCGAAACCATCCCGGCGCATGACGTGCTGCTGGCAGGGTTCCCATGCCAGCCCTTCTCGATTGCGGGCGTCAGCAAGAAGAACGCCCTTGGCCGCCCCCATGGCTTCCTGTGCGACACGCAGGGGACGCTGTTCTACGATCTGGCCAGGATCATCGACCACCACCGACCCCCGGCGTTCCTGCTGGAAAACGTGAAGAACCTTGAGCGCCATGACGGCGGCAAGACCTTTGCCACGATCATGCACGTTCTGGAGAACGAGCTGGGCTATCGCGTCTTTCACCGGGTCATCAGTTCGACGCCATGGGTGCCGCAGAAGCGCGAGCGCATTTTCATCGTCGGCTTCAAGGATCACAGCATCGGGTTCGACTTCGACCAGCTCGCCGTGCCCGAGGGCGACGGCCCGACCCTTGGCGCGATCCTCGATAGAGGGGTCGATCCGAAATACACGCTGACCAACCACATGTGGACCTATCTCCAGGGCTACAAGGAAAAGCACCGCAGCGCCGGGAACGGGTTCGGCTATTCGCTGTTCGGCCCGAATGACGTGGCCCGCACCCTGTCCGCCCGCTACTACAAGGACGGCTCCGAAATCTTGATCGAGCAGAAGGGCAACCGCCCGCGCCGCCTGACGCCGCGCGAATGCGCCCGGTTGATGGGTTTCGAGAAGCCGGGCAAGTCCGACTGGAAAATCCCCGTCTCCGACACGCAGGCCTATCGGCAGTTCGGCAACGCCGTTGTCGTGCCGGTCGTGAGCGCGGTCGCGCAGCTCATGCAGACACGGATCGCCGAGGCGATGGAGCTGGACGGTCGGGAAG
Organism: Roseovarius sp. MMSF_3298; assembly: GCF_030733705.1. Taxonomy (NCBI): domain Bacteria; kingdom Pseudomonadati; phylum Pseudomonadota; class Alphaproteobacteria; order Rhodobacterales; family Roseobacteraceae; genus Roseovarius; species Roseovarius sp. MMSF_3298. The sequence continues at coordinate 11,395 of NZ_JASHIN010000042.1, read as the reverse complement.
TAACGGCAGCCATCCAGCCGCAACTTCCGCTGGACGAGAGGCGCGCCTACTTCGCCAGCGAGATGCCCGCCGAACACCTTGCGATGCCGGAGGCGTCGCTGGCAGCACGGTGATGCCCGCCGACACCGTTTCCCGCGTCGTCCGAAGCCGGATGATGGCGGGGATCAGGGGGAAGAACACCAAGCCCGAGCTGGCAATACGGTCCGCGCTGCACCGGCGCGGATTCCGGTTCCGGCTGCACCGCAAGGACCTGCCCGGCAGGCCCGATCTCGTTTTCCCCGGCCGCAACGCCGTCCTGTTTGTGCATGGCTGTTTCTGGCACGGCCACGATTGCCACCTGTTCCGTTGGCCGAAGAGCCGCGAGGACTTCTGGCGCGGGAAAATCGGCAGGAACATCGAGCGCGACAGGCAACAGCGTCAGGCTCTTGCCGAGGCGGGTTGGCGCATCGGGACGGTCTGGGAGTGCGCCCTGAAGGGCAAGACCCGCCTGCCCTTCGAGAGCGTTGTCGATCAGTGCGCCATATGGTTGAAATCGGACATAAAAACACTGGAGGTGAGCGGGGATGAAGCGCGGGCAACTGTCTGATTACTTCGAGGGTGTCGGGGTCAAGCGCCTGTCCGCCGTGGATGCCGAACCGAAGACATCGAACCAGCATGAGGTCGGAACGACCGTGAAGATGCGCGAGGATTTTCTGGGCGAGACGCACCAGCAGAAATTCCCGGCGATCTACATCTGGCTCGGCGGAGATCAGGACGGCTTCACCGAGGAAGGCTGGGCCACGCACTACGACGCCCGGATCAACAAGCCCCGCGCAGCCGAATGGCGGCTCTACTACCCCTCGAACCCGGTCACGGAAGCCATGAGAGCCGGAGACACCCTGTTTCTGGCAAAGGACCAGGGTGGCGTCCTCTGGTTCATCGTGGCCCCGGAAGGATCGACCAGCGAGCAGCAGCTTTTCTGGCTGTTCGGCCTGCGCCCGGAAGGCAAATCCTTCGTGTCCCGCGAGTTCTCCGACGAGGAGCCGGAGCTGGACTTCGCGGCCCGCTTCATTCTGGACGAGATCGGCATCGAGTTCGAGGAGCCGGACGCTGACAAACTGGACAGCATCATCGCGAAATTCGGCACCACATTCCCGAAGACGGCCGAGTTCTCCGATCTGGCCCGCCTCACCCTCCCCGAGGTTTGCGCCGAGGACGATCCCGATGCTGCGCTCATCGCATGGCTGGATCACGAAGAGGCCCTGTTCAGGAGGCTTGAGCGCCGGATCGTATCTTCGAGGATCGAGGCCGGGTTCACGAACCGGGACGGCACCGATGTGGACGGGTTCATCAGCTTTTCCCTGAGTGTGCAGAACCGCCGCAAGTCACGCATGGGGCATTCGCTGGAGAACCATCTGGCGGCTGTCCTGCGGGCTCACGACATCCGGCACGTCCGGGGAGCCGTCACCGAGCATAATCACAAGCCGGATTTCCTCTTTCCCGATCTTGCGACCTATCAGGCAGCTCCGGCCGAGGGCGATCCGCGCCTGACTATGCTGGGTGCAAAGTCCACCTGCAAGGATCGCTGGCGGCAGGTTCTGGCCGAGGCCGAGAAGATCAGCCGAAAGCACCTGCTGACGCTGGAGCCGGGAATTTCGGAGCCGCAGACCGATCAGATGGAAGCCTCCAGCCTTCAGCTCGTGGTCCCCTCCCCTGTTCACAGCAGCTACACTGCCGCGCAGCGCGGCTGGCTCTGGTCTGTCGGTGATTTCATCGGCGAGGTCAGGGCGCGACAAGGGCAGCTATAGCAAGTCCACAGCATTTGCGCCAAGTCCCCTGCCCCACACTGTCCTCAAATGGGTTTTTGAGTAAATGAGTGGTCCGTCTACCACTCGCTTCTTTGCCTATGTCTGCATGACATCAGCTCACACCAAACTTGCCGCATCTCGGACACTCAGTTACACTTTTGAGTAAATACACAATTGAGGCAGAGCAATGAGCATAATTTCCGTCCTGAATCCCAAAGGTGGCAGCGGCAAGACCACGATCAGCACCAATCTGGCCAGATCGCTGCATGAGCTGGGCCATTCCGTTCTGATCGTGGACAGCGACCCCCAAGGCAGCGCCCGTGACTGGCACGCCGCCAGCGCGGACAACCCGGTCGAGCTTGTCGCGCTTGACCGTCCCAACAACGTCAAGACGCTCGCCAGCATGGCGGCAAACTACGATTACGTCGTGATCGACGGAGCGGCGAAGCTGGAGGATATGATCGCGGCCTGCATCAAGGTCAGCGACTTTGTTCTGATCCCGGTTCAGCCGTCACCCTATGACATCTGGGCAGCGTCCGACTTGGTAGATTTCATAAAGGCCCGCCAAGACGTCACAGACGGGTTGCCCCGCGCCGGTTTTGTGGTTTCCCGCATCGTGGAAGGCACCCGACTTGGCAGTGACGTGCGAACCGCGCTGGACGACTATACGCTGCCAGTCTGCAAAACGACGATCACGCAGCGACAGGTCTATCCGCAGACGGCGGCAGAAGGGCTGACAGTCTTCGACGCTGACAACACCAAGGCGAGGGCAGAGACTACGGCGCTGACCGACGAGATACTGAAGATGCTCACATCTGCGAAGCGAAAGGTCGCGTGATGGCACTGTCCGCGAAACGCCCGAGCCGTGGTGACGAAGCCCGCAACCGCATCCTGCATGAGATTACGGAGACCAGTGAAAAGAAGAAGCGCCTAAACGCCGAGATCGAGGAGACGCTGTATCGCAGAATCAAGATGAAAGCAGTCGAGGAGGGCCGGTCAATCTCCGACATCACCCGTGACCTCTGGTCCGAGTATTTGAGTAAGTGAGTAATTACTCTACCAGCCGTTGCGGCCACGTTTCTTGAACCAGCTCTTGCAGAATCCGAGGAATGCGGCGTCCGGGTTCTTCGGGGGCTCTTTTTGTCGGGCGGCGTAGGTCCGCCATTCTCCGACCAGTACCTTGATGTCCCACGTGGGGGCCAGTTCGCGTGCGCGTTCGAGCGTATCGGGCGAGAGGGGCAGGACATAGCCGCCCGTCAGGCTGTCCTGTTCCGGCTTTGGCGCGTAGCTTTCCAGAAACTCGGGCTTCGGTTTAACCGTAAGAATGTCGGCATCCAGCCGGAAGGCATAGTCCGGCATGTGGTTGTGTTGCTCATCCGCCTTGCAGATTGCTCGAACGAGCCGCCGAAACTCCTTGTCGGAGGACGTGGAACCGGTCCGGTCCTTCAGCTTGTCCAGGCCACATTTCCACTCCGGTTGTGTCCCGCACTGCTTGCGGGCCAGCTCATACAACCGGCGTTCCAGCGGTTTGCGGAGTTGGAAGTAGCGACGGTTAAGCGTGAGAACATCGTCGCCAGCGATAGCATTGAACACCCAGTCGGAGAGCGTAACTTCGAGATCAAGCATCCGGCCGTCCCGAGTTTCCCTAACGATCCGGTAGCGGTCGATCAGGCTGAAGCCGTCAATCTGTTCGACACCACCTGTCGTAATGTTAGTCTCGATCTGCGTGCCTTGGAGGCGTTCGAGAGCGGCCTTCAGGCCACTGTAGCCTGTTCCGGCGACAGGGCGGTTTGTAGCGACAAGGAGGTCATAGGCTTTGAAGCGCAGAGTACGGTGGACTTGCTTTCCATCGTTCAACGCTGCCATGACTTGGGAGATACAGTAGATCAGCACATCGCGATCATGCACGGTCGCAAGCCCGATCATGTTCGGCCTGATCTCGACGTAGCTTTTTCCGTCAGCTGCCACGTAGCGCCGCTTCTTTGTGTCCGGCTTGGTAGAGAGCGTGAAGATCGGATGTGCCATCGAGGCCATGTCGCCCTTCGGTGCAGCATCGAAAATGTCGCAGACGAAGAAGTCCCCCTGAGCGTGTCGCAAAGGAAGGAGAGGCGTCCGATCCGGTTTCGTAATTTCACCCACCATGCCTGCACTATTCGTAATTTCACCCACCGACGCAAGGAGTTCGTAGTATCACCCACCACGCGGCTTTCGTAAGATCACACACAACCTTTCGTAAGATCACACACCCCGTATCGTAAGATCACCCACCGAAGGGCGAAAAATAGGCGGATTCGAGTATTGTTTTCAAAGTCTTGAGGGAAGCGATGATTCGCGTAACACAGATTCTAACACATATATAACACCCAGCTTCGCGGACCGAGCCGACGAGACAGCCGCTTAGCCCTCGGCGGCCCGACGCAAAAACGCCCCTCACCTTTGCAGGGGAAGGGCGCTCGGAGACATCTCCGTTCACGGCCATCGGCGTCCCCGCCTGTACCGCGAGGACATTCTACCACGATATCTTTGTTCCATAAATATCCCGGAGGTGAATGCCCCTCCGGGGCAGAGGAGGCAGAGCCTCCTGGCCGCCTGCGGCGGCCGAGATGCTGAGAAGAGGGCAAAGCGGCTGATCGGAGGTTGCGCCTCACTCGCCGTAGAACACGCAGGCATCGACGCCGGTGGTCGTCGTGGTCCAGGAGGCCCCGAGGATTGCGCACATGGAAGCGTTGCCAGCCATGAAGCGGGGCACCATGACTGTCATCACCAGGGCCAGAACAAGCGCACCAAGACCGAACCAGGGCAGGCGGCGCTTCAGGCGCTCCACCTTCCATTCCCGCTCCGAGACTTCACGCAGGGCGCGCGACGTGTCGTCTTCCGATCTCGCCAGCGCCCCGAGGGTCCTGTCGGTCTGGGCGGCGAGGCGGCGGACGATCTCCGCCATGTCGGTCGCGACCTGTCCGAGCCCGGCGTTGAGGGTTTTCGCCAGAGCCTCGCCATATCGCTTGGGGTCGGTCTGGTCCTTCGCGGCGAAGGCCGCGATCCGCGCTTCCGTCGAGACCTTGATCTGCCGATCCGCCGCAACGGTGAGGGCGTCGATCCTGTCGGACATGCTGGCAACGGCCGTCGCCATGAGATCGAGGGTTTCGCGCAGCTCGGCGTCGGAGAGGGCGGGGAACTCGGGCTGATCGGACTCTTGTGACATGGCGGCTCCTTTCCGGGGCTCAGGCGGCGTCCTGCGGGACAAAGAGCCCCCGGAACTCGGGATCGGCGTAATAGCGGAGCTTTTGCGCAAGCGCCGAGGGCTGGCCCTGGACGCGCAGGAGCTGGACGTTCGGCGGCATCTGCATGATTTCATCGGGGGTGAGCAGATCGCGGCCGGTGAGGTGGTTCGAGAAGCTGGGGCCGTCGCCGGGCTTGAAGCTGTCGGTCTGGAACCGCGAGGTTTCCTGGCCGATCATCTGGCTCAGCCATTTCGCCGTCTCGAAGTCGTTCACTCCGAAGACCTGCTGCACCCCGGCATTGGCGATGAAGGTGTTCGCCCGGTCGCCGTAGAGATCGCGGAGCTGGCTCATGTCCTGCAGGATCGGCCAGAGCTGGAGCCCGTAGCCCGCCATCAGCCCCATGGCGCGCTCCACGGCCTCCAGACGGCCGAGAGCGGCGAACTCGTCGAGGAGGAAGAGGGCAGGGGCCTTGAGGCGCTGAGCGCGTGTCTCAGCGCCCATGGTGACCGTCAACGCTTCAGCATCCCGTGCGATGTCCTGGAGGGCCTGAGAGACGAGGAGACGCAGCCAGCGGCTGTAGGCGTCCATCCGGTTGGGCGGCAGGACGAGGAAGACGGAGGTGATCCGGTGGCGCAGATCGGAGAAGGCGAAGTCCGAGCGCGCCAGGCACCGGGCAATGCGCGGGCTGTCGAGGAAATGCGTGTGCCGCTGCGCGTTCGACAGGACCGAGGCGGCTTCGCGGTCCGCCTTGCCGAGGAAGCGGTTGGCGGCGCGGGCGATCAGCCCGCCCGCTGCGTCGCTGTCCTGCATCAGCTCCAGCAGCGCCTTCAGCCGGTCCGGGGGCAGGGTGAGATAGTCCCGGACGGTGGCCAGCGACCGGCGGTCGCGGTCCTCGTGACAGACGCAGAACATGATCAGACCGCCGAGGAGGGCCTTGGCCTCCTCGTTCCAGTGCGCCTCCTGCACCTGCCCGGCCGGGTCCATCACCAGCGCCTCTGTCAGGGAGGCGGCATCCTCGCCGAGATCGAGGCTGTCGGGGGTCAGCCGGTCGAGCGGGTTGTAGCAAGCCGAAGGGTGGCCGCTGACCTCGAACGGATCGAGGACGTGAACCGTCCCGAACCTGCGCCGGGCCTCGCCCGCGATCCGCGCGTTCTCGCCCTTGGGGTCGATGACCAGGACCGAGCGATCCACGGCGAGCAGGTTCGGGATGACGGTGCCCACACCCTTGCCCGCGCGAGTCGGGGCGAGGGTGATCAGATGGGCGGGACCGTCATAGCGCAGAAGCCGCCCGGTGCCGGGATTGCGCCCTATCAGCAGACCATCCCCGCCCTGGTGTTTCTTCAACTCCTTGCGACTGGCGAAGCGGGCGGAGCCGTGGCTGTCGCCGGTCAGGCCGAAGAAGGCATCGGCCCCGGAGGCCATGCGCCAGTACTGGAATCCGAAGACCGCGCCGATGAGGATGCAGGGACCGAAGACAATCCACTGCCAGGCACTCTCCCCCGGCTCCTGATCGAAGAAGGCGAAGATGAACGGAACGGCAAACAGCGTCCCCAACATCGCGCCGAAGGCCATGGCTCCGATCATCCACCCGAACATGATGGGGGTGGCGATCACCCGGTAGAAGAACCTGGCGAGGCCCCCCATGAAGATCATCACCGAACGCATCACCCGGACCCGTCAGGATCGGAGGGCGGGGCAGGGGAGCCGTCCCCGCCGGAGCCCGCGCCGTCCCACTCCGCGAAGGCCTTGCGGTCCTGGTCGCGGGAGAGGTTGCGGATCAGCCGCTCCACCATCGCCGCTGCCCCGCTGTCCCGTTCCGCGAGATCGAGCAGCGCCCCCCCGAGGATGACCTTGCGCCTGGTGTCGAGCTTGCGCTGGCGCGTGGCTTCCCGATTGCGCAGGGCCTGAAGCCGGGCCTTGGCCTGGGCGTAGCGTTTCTCGGCGCGGTCCAGCTCGGTCTCGGACAAATCGGGTTTCCACTTCAAGGATGGCAGGTGGCGAGGTATCTCTTGCTACATCAACCGTATGCGCGTACCCGTAGGCCTGTAAAGGACGAAGGGCGCACTTATGCAAACTCTCCACCTGCGGTTCCGAGCTTTGCGTGCGATCTCCTTGAGGCAAGGCCTCAGCCGATGGCGAACTCCGTCCGGCGCGATGCGCGCCGGAATGAGGGGCCCTCCCGGCCTCTCAAACTCTCCAGGGCCAACTTTGGCAGTTGGATCGCGTCCCGCAATGTCGCGCCAGCGTCTCGCCCGATGCCCCACGGTGGGGGCCGGTCTGCCACTGGCGTCTCCCTTGCGGGAGGTATCGCGCCCAGGTGCTGATGCCCCTTCGCGATACCGGGTTTGCCCCCGGCAAACCGCCAGTGAACTGTCCCCATATCCCGCCCCCCATGAGGCTGGGGATTTGGGGGCAGATCACTGGCAAGCCCGCGCCTCAGAGAGCCAAAGGCTCACTTCGGGCGGGCTGTCTTTTCCACCCGTATCGCGCCGGGGCGGGGCGCGATCCATCGGGGAAAAGACGGTTGCGCACCACCTCGACGGCTCCGGAACACGATGTTCCGGAGCCCCCGGCTTGCGCCCAACAGGGAGGTTGAAGACTGCCCCGTTCACGAGAGACACAGGACAGGCTTCAACCTCATCATGCACCACCATCTTGGCTCTTGTCACGAGCCAAGAGCCAGACGGAACGCCGGTGCTTGGCGCGATGCGTCCAACGCGTTTCCGTCTCAATGGAGGGGCGCGCTGATGGCGAGCTACCACCTCTCTGTGAAGACGATCAAACGCAGCGCCGGGCGCTCTGCCACGGCAGCCGCGGCCTACCGTGTCGGGGAGCGCATCGAGTGTCAGCGTGAAGGTCGCATCCACGATTACACCCGCAAGCAGGGCATCGAGGAAACCTTCATCCTGACCCCGAAGGACGCGCCGGACTGGGCCACGGATCGGTCCCGCCTCTGGAACGAGGTCGAGGCCAGCGAGACCCGCCGCAACTCCGTCACCGCCCGCGAATGGGAGCTGGCCCTGCCGTCCGAGATCAGCGCCGAGGACCGCTCCCAGATCACCCGCGACTTCGCCCAGGAGCTGGTCAGCCGCTACGGCGTGGCTGTCGATGTGGCAATCCACGCCCCGCACCGCGAAGGGGACCAGCGCAACCACCACGCACACGTTCTGACTTCCACCCGCAAGCTGGAAGCCGACGGCTTCACAGCCAAGACCCGTGTGCTCGATTCTGCAAAGACCGGCGGCGTCGAGATCGAGCAGATGCGCGGCATCTGGGCCGATCTACAGAACCGCGCGCTGGAGCGGGCAGGGGAGGTGGAGCGCGTCGATCACCGGTCGCTCGAAGCGCAGCGCGAGGCTGCGCTGGAGCGGGGCGATCAACTCTCCGCCGAGGAACTGGACCGCGACCCCGAGCTGAAGCTGGGGCCAGCCGCCAATTCCATGGAACGCCGGGCGAAGTGGATGGCCGAGCGCCAGGGCCGGGAATACGTCCCAATCACCGAGCGGGGGGCCGTGGTCCATGCCGCGCGACAGGCCCGCACCGCGTTCCGTGAAATGCGCGCGCGGCTGGAACTGGCGCGTGAGACCTACGGCATCGAGCGCGAGGCCGGGCAGGGGCGCGTCTCTGCCGGTCTGGCAGCACTCAGGGCGGCGACCGCGAAAGATCGCGACCGCGACCGAAACCCGGAGGACTTCCGGGAACGGCTGGCCCGCGTCGTGGGCCGGTCATGGGACCAGGACGACACGCCCAAGCCTGAAGGCCGCAATTATGCGCGGGAGCGACTGAAAGAGATCATGGAGAAAGACGCCGGGCGCGACGGTCAGTCGGCGGTTCACAAGCTGGACGGCCACAGCGAGCATGACATGGGCGAGAGCATAGGGCGCGAGGTGCGCAAGCCCTCCGTTAACGAGCGCCTGAAGGACGTGCTGAACAAGCCGCGCGAAAAGCTTGAGATCGAGGACGAACGCGAACAGGAGCGCGATGACGACGAGAACGAAAACACGCGGGACAGGGATCGTGGCGAAGGTCACAGCCTGTGACGCAACCCGGTGAAACGACAGAGGAGATTGATCGAATGTATGAAGTATTTAACGTGGGCAAGACGATCTTGCTGGACGGAAAGCCGCTATCGCTTGTGACGCCCGCAGGTGTTGAAGGCTGGATCGAGAAGGGCATCCCGCACAGCTACCGCTACGACCAGGTGCGCGATCCGCTCGACGGCCAAATGAAGTACCGCTGTCTCTATGAGAAGGACGGGGCGGATGTGCCGTTTGTCCTGGTCAACGATCCCGACAACGGCGATGGGCGCGTGATCCTGTTCGATCAGAAGCCGGATCAGTCGCCGGTGTTACATCAGCGACAGTGAGTGATGCCGCGCCGCCGCAAGGCGGCTTTGAGACCAAATTACTTGATGCTGCAGCGTCCATGAATGTCCAGTCTTGTCCGGGGGGGCCATAACCTGTCGGAACCGACGGGCGTTTCGGCGAGGATATGACCGGTTGGGGCTGTCGCCCCAACCCACATGCACGAACTAAGCGCGTTTGTATAGCGCCAAGCCCCCTGCCAGCGCGAGCATGACGAAGCCACATCCGCGCTCAAGCCACATCGCTCCCTTCCCGCGCAGGAACCGCATGGCGTTGACCCCGACTGCCGCATAGATTGTCATGACGGCTACGTCGATCGCGACGAATATCAGCGCAAGCGTTGCATACTGGCTGAAGAGCGGTTCATCCAGGTCGATAAATTGGGGCAGAAAAGCCGCGAAAAAGATGTATCCCTTCGGGTTCGTGGCCGCGACGAGAAAGCTCTTTCTGAAGAGGCGCGCCGGTGTCCCCGCCCCTTTTCCGACCCCTGACAATTCTGACGTGTCGGCGATCTCAGCCGACGATCTCAGCATCTGGATGCCGAGCCATGCGAGGTAGAATACGCCGATCCACTTGACGACCGAAAACCAGAACGCCGATGTCGCCAGAATTGCGCCCAGACCCAGCGCAGCCGCTGTGATCAGTACCAGGTCCGAAAGTCCGGCTCCGACGATTCCGGCCCCTGCACGTGTCATGCCGAAGCGCGACCCGTTGGTGAGCGCCAGCAGAACCGTAGGCCCCGGCGCGGCGACTGTGGCAAAGGCCACAAAGCCAAATGCGATCAGCGAAATGTCCATATGAGACGCCTCCCCTTAGCGTATTTAAAGTTACGGTTGTACATATCCGTAATTATTGTTACGGATACTGTCAATGGAAAACCACTCATGAAGGAGTCCGGAGTGACAACCCTGACAAAGCCGGAAGACTGTGGCTCGATGGCAGAGCTACGCGAGCAGATAGACGCAATCGACCTGATGCTGCTGGAGCTACTGGCCAAGCGCAGCGACTACATCGACAGAGCCGTCGAACTGAAGCGGATCGAGGGCCTGCCTGCCAGAACAGTTGACCGTGTGGCAGCCGTTCTCGCCAACGTAAAATCAAAGGCGGCGCAAGTTGGCCTCGACGAAGAACTGGTCGAAACGCTGTGGACGGAACTGATCGAATGGGCCATCCAGCGGGAGGCGAAACATCTGGGGTGAAAACTCTTCAGGTCAGCCGTATGGTTGGTGCCGTGCTGGCACAGAACGACTTGCGCGAGGCAACCGACGTGGTGATTGCCTCGCTTATCATGCTGGTGTTCAAAAGCCCGGTCGCTCCGATTACCATCGGTATGATGACCGCTGCTCTCTAGATCACGCCGCCGCTGCGTGCCGGTTCAGGTGGATCAGCCCATATCCCGTGAACAAGAGGGCGATACCGCTGAACACCGTGCGTGTGATGTTCCAGACCTGCCACGGCGCCGAATAGGCCGCCCAGATGTCACGCGCAGCCTGCGTGTCGTCGGGTATGGTGACACGTGCCAGCTCCTCGTTCATCGGCACGTTGACCATCATGGTCAGAATCAGCCCGCCGAAGAGATACGTGAGGGCCGCAGCGCCAAAGGAAAAGAATGCGATGCGGCGCTGCTCATGCCGCGCCAGCAGGGTGGAGATGAGCAGTACCACGGGCGTCAGAAAGAAGGCCGGGAAAAATACGGCGTTGCGGACCGAAGCGTTCATCGCCTGCATTGCTGCAATCGCCACGGCCGGATCGGCAGCATCCAGCCCCCACATGGTTGAGCAGACCCAAGCATAAAAGAACCCGAAAATCGCGCCATTGAGAAGCAACGCGACCAGAGCTGTGGCTGGCAACAAGCGTGTCATCGGGCCGATACCGTATCAAAAGGTTGCGTGTCGGTGTCGCCGAGATTGTCACGAACGGCGGAATGGGCTTGATGTGTCAAGGCTTCCCCTTAAGCGTAATTTTAGTTACGGGTTGAGATATCCGTAATAAGCGTTACGGTTGCTGTCAACAGGGAGGATTT
>NZ_JASHIN010000041.1:0-23238 GCF_030733705.1 Roseovarius sp. MMSF_3298 | reverse complement strand
CTTCGCCATCCGCGAAGGCGGCCGCACCGTCGGCGCCGGCGTCGTGTCGAAGATCGTCGAGTGATCTGAGGCAAAGCGTCATCCCGGGCGCAACCCGGGGTGATACAGAATATCCGGGTGCTGACCTAGGTCGGCACCCGGCCCCACTTTAGGCGCGAAGAAGGGCGGCAATTCCGCTTCTCTTCCTCTCCGCTGGAACCCTGTTAGGGATAAGAAAAATGGCCGTAGCTAGCCAAAACATCCGTATCCGCCTGAAGGCGTTCGACTACCGTGTGCTGGACGCCAGCACGCAGGAGATCGTGAACACCGCCAAGCGGACCGGCGCAGACGTACGCGGGCCCATCCCGCTGCCGAACAAGATCGAGAAATTCACCGTTCTGCGTGGCCCCCACGTGAACAAGAAATCGCGCGATCAGTTCGAGATCCGGACGCACAAGCGTCTCTTGGACATCGTTGATCCCACGCCCCAGACCGTCGACGCGCTGATGAAGCTCGACCTGGCTGCCGGCGTGGACGTGCAAATCTCGGTTTAAGGAGGGCAGGACATGTTGCGCTCTGGTGTAATCGCAAAGAAAGTCGGCATGACCCGGCTTTTCATGGAAGACGGCAAGCAGGTTCCTGTGACCGTTCTTCAACTGGACAAACTGCAGGTCGTCGCCCAGCGTACGCCCGAAGAGCACGGCTATGCCGCTGTTCAGCTGGGTGCAGGGACCGCCAAGGCGAAACGGACGTCGAAGGCCTTGCGTGGCCACTTCGCCGTCGCCAAGGTGGAACCCAAGCGCAAGGTCGCGGAATTCCGCGTGGCGCCCGAGAACATGATCGACGTGGGCGAGGAAATCACCGCGAACCACTATTTCGAAGGTCAGTTCGTGGACGTTTCCGGCACCTCGATCGGTAAAGGCTTTGCCGGTGCGATGAAGCGGCACAACTTCGGCGGTCTGCGGGCCAGCCACGGTGTGTCGATCAGCCACCGCTCGCATGGCTCCACCGGCCAGTGTCAGGACCCCGGCAAGGTGTTCAAGGGCAAGAAAATGGCCGGTCACATGGGCGCCGCCCGCGTGACGACGCAGAACCTGCAAGTGGTGAAAACCGACGCCGACCGTGGCCTGATCATGGTCAAGGGCGCGGTTCCCGGCTCCAAGGGTGGCTGGGTGACGATCAAGGACGCGGTGAAGAAGCCGTTCCCGGAAAGCGCCATCCTGCCCGCCGCTCTGAAATCGGCCGCGGCCGAAGCAGAGAAAGCCGCTGAAGAAGCCGCAGCCGCCGCAGCCGCGGAGGCCGAGGCCGAAGCACAGCGCCTGGCCGAAGAGCAGGCAGCCCAGGAAGCGGCCGCCCTGCAGGAAGCCGAAGCCGAAATCGAGGCCGACAAGTCCGATGATGCCGGCGAAGAGAAGAAGGACGGTGAGGAATGAAACTCGACGTGATCAAACTGGACGGCGGCAAGGCCGGTTCGGTCGAGCTCTCGGGCGAGATCTTCGATCTCGATCCGCGTGCCGACATCCTGCACCGTGTCGTCCGCTGGCAGCGCAACAAGGCGCAGCAGGGCACCCACAAGGTCAAGACCCGGTCCGAGACCAGCTATTCGACCAAGAAGATCTACCGCCAGAAGGGCACCGGCGGCGCACGCCACGGTGACCGCAATGCGCCGATCTTCCGTAAGGGCGGCATCTACAAGGGTCCGGTCCCGCGCAGCCACGCGCATGACCTGCCCAAGAAGGTGCGTCAGCTGGGCCTGAAACACGCGCTGTCGGCCAAGGCCAAGGCGGGTGAGCTGGTCGTGATCGAGGCCGCCGAAGGTGCCGCCAAGACCAAGGAACTGGCCAAGCAGGTCAAGGACCTGGGCTGGAAGCGCGCACTGATCATCGACGGCGCCGAGGTGAACGAGGGCTTTGCCCGCGCCGCGGCCAACATCGACGGTCTGGACGTGCTGCCCAGCATGGGCGCGAACGTATACGACATCCTCAAGCGCGACACGCTCGTGCTGACCAAGGCGGGTGTCGAAGCACTGGAGGCTCGGTTGAAATGAGCGCGAAAGCAGAACATTACGATGTGATCCGCAAGCCGGTGATCACCGAGAAGGCCACGATGGCGTCGGAAGCGAACGCCGTTGTCTTCGAGGTGGCGATGGACGCCGCGAAACCCCAGATCAAGGAGGCCGTCGAGGCGCTCTTTGGTGTGAAGGTGAAAGCGGTCAACACGTCCATCACCAAGGGTAAGCAGAAGCGGTTCCGTGGCATCATGGGCCGCCGCAAGGACGTCAAGAAAGCTTACGTGACGCTCGAAGAGGGCAACACGATCGATGTGACGACCGGCCTCTGAGCCATGGTGGGTTGAAAACCCACCCTACGAGATTGGCCCCCGTCGAGAGATCGGCGGGGGTTTTCCGTTTGGCGCGCCGCGGCGTTTTATCGCCTTAAATCAGTGCGCGGACATGGGACTCCAGTGATTTTCATTGACGTGAATCACCTGAGCGCCCATATGGGCAGTGCTACGTTACTACCTATCGACCCTTTCTCCTTTACGGCGACTGGCTTTCGATCTTGTCATGACGCCGCCAAGCTGCCGCATACTGCGGGCAGCAACATCTAAAGGAGACACGGAAATGGCCAACGGCACCGTGAAATGGTTCAACACCACCAAAGGCTACGGCTTTATCGCACCGGAATCGGGCGGCAAGGACGTCTTCGTTCACATCTCGGCCGTCGAGCGTTCGGGCCTGACCGGCCTGGCCGACGATCAGAAGGTCACCTATGACCTGGAATCCGGCCGTGACGGACGCGAAAGCGCCGTCAACATCGCGCTGGCATAAGGCGCCTGGCGGCAACACCGCCGGCCTTTGAAAATCGTGAACCCCGGGCGCAGGCGTGGCCGGGGTTTTTCTTTGGGGGAAAGGCTTGACCCGAGGGGTGGTCTTTCGTAAACGACCCCATCCGCAAGGCCCCGGATTCGTCCGGGGCTTTGCCGTTGTTCGCAAGAACACCTGAACCGGGCACCTAAGGGGGCCTATAACCACGGTGGGTTCGAAACCCACCCTACATAGGTGGAGCTGGACATTCCGGTTTCGCCGTTTGCTAAACGGAAGACAGAAAGCATGGCACTCAAGTCGTACAAGCCGACGACGCCGGGCCAGCGCGGGCTGGTGCTGATCGACCGTTCGGAGCTGTGGAAAGGACGTCCCGTCAAAGCCCTCACCGAGGGTCTGACGAAATCGGGCGGCCGGAACAACACCGGGCGGATTACCTCGCGTCGTCGCGGGGGTGGCGCCAAACGCCTTTACCGGATCGTTGATTTCAAACGCAACAAGATCGACGTGGCCGCAACCGTCGAGCGGATCGAATACGACCCGAACCGGACGGCCTTTATCGCGCTGATCAAATACGAAGATGGCGAACAAGCCTACATCCTTGCGCCGCAGCGCCTGGCCGTGGGTGACAGCGTCGTCGCCTCGCCGAAGGCCGACATCAAGCCCGGCAACGCGATGCCGTTCCAGGGCATGCCGATCGGCACGATCGTTCACAACATCGAGCTGAAGCCCGGCAAGGGCGGCCAGATCGCACGTGCCGCCGGCACATATGCCCAGTTCGTGGGCCGCGACGGTGGCTATGCCCAGATCCGGCTGTCCTCGGGCGAGCTGCGCATGGTGCGTCAGGAGTGCATGGCGACCGTTGGTGCCGTGTCGAACCCCGACAACAGCAACCAGAACTACGGCAAGGCCGGCCGCATGCGCCACAAGGGCATTCGCCCGTCCGTGCGTGGTGTCGTCATGAACCCGATCGACCACCCCCATGGTGGTGGTGAGGGCCGGACCTCGGGTGGTCGTCACCCGGTGACGCCCTGGGGCAAGCCGACGAAGGGTGCGCGCACCCGTAACAAGAACAAGGCGTCGCAGAAGCTGATCATCCGCTCGCGTCACGCCAGGAAGAAGGGCCGTTAACACATGAGCCGCTCTGTATGGAAAGGCCCCTTCGTCGATGCCTACGTCCTGAAAAAGGCCGAAGCATCGCGCGAGTCGGGGCGCAACGAAGTCATCAAGATCTGGTCGCGCCGTTCGACGATCCTGCCCCAGTTCGTGGGCCTGACGTTTGGCGTGTACAATGGTCACAAGCATATCCCCGTCAACGTGTCGGAAGATATGATCGGTCAGAAATTCGGTGAATACGCGCCGACCCGTACCTATTACGGGCACGCCGCCGATAAAAAAGCGAAGCGGAAGTAAGTCATGGGCAAGGAAAAGAACCCCCGCCGCGTGGCTGACAACGAAGCGATGGCAAAACTGCGCATGCTTCGCACCAGCCCGCAGAAACTCAACCTGGTGGCCGCGATGATCCGTGGCAAGAAGGTGGACAAGGCGCTGAACGATCTGACCTTCTCGAAGAAGCGGATCGCGCAGGACGTGAAGAAATGTCTTCAGTCCGCCGTGGCCAACGCCGAGAACAACCACAACCTGGATGTCGACGATCTGATCGTGGCCGAGGCCTATGTGGGCAAGAACCTGATCATGAAACGCGGTCGCCCGCGTGCGCGTGGACGGTTCGGCCGCATTCTGAAGCCGTTCTCAGAGATCACCATCAAGGTGCGTGAAGTCGAGGAGCAAGCCTAATGGGTAACAAAGTCAATCCGATCGGCATGCGCCTGCAGGTGAACCGCACCTGGGACAGCCGCTGGTACGCCGACACCAAGGATTACGGTGATCTTCTGCTGGAAGACATCGCGATCCGTGATTTCATCAAGAAAGAGTGCAAGCAGGCCGGCATCAGCCGCGTGATCATCGAGCGTCCGCACAAGAAGTGCCGCGTTACGGTGCACACCGCGCGCCCCGGCGTGATCATCGGCAAGAAAGGCGCCGATATCGAGACCCTGCGCAAGAAGCTGGCGGCGATGACCGACAGCGAACTGCACCTGAACATCGTCGAGGTTCGCAAGCCGGAACTGGACGCGGCCCTGGTGGGTGAAAGCATCGCCCAGCAGCTTGAGCGTCGTGTGTCGTTCCGCCGCGCGATGAAACGTGCCGTGCAGAACGCCATGCGCATGGGGGCCCTGGGTATCCGGGTCAACGTCGCGGGCCGCCTGGGCGGTGCCGAGATCGCACGGACCGAATGGTACCGCGAGGGCCGGGTTCCGCTGCACACGCTGCGTGCCGACATCGATTACGCCAATATCGAGGCCAGCACACCCTACGGGATCATCGGCATCAAGGTCTGGATCTTCAAGGGCGAGATCATGGAACATGATCCGGCAGCCCGGGATCGCAAGGCGCAGGAACTTCAGGACGGCCCGGCACCTCGTGGTGCTGGTGGCGGCCGCCGCTGAGGAGGATGAGAAATGCTTCAACCAAAGCGCACTAAATTCCGTAAGATGTTCAAGGGCCGGATCAAGGGCGAGGCCAAGGGCGGCTCTGATCTGAACTTTGGCACTTACGGCCTGAAAGCGACCACGCCCGAGCGCGTGACCGCCCGTCAGATCGAGGCAGCCCGTCGTGCCATGACGCGTCACATGAAGCGTCAGGGCCGCGTCTGGATCCGGATCTTCCCGGACACGCCCGTGACCTCCAAACCCGTCGAAGTTCGGATGGGTAAAGGTAAGGGCTCGGTCGATTTCTGGGCCTGCAAGGTCAAGCCCGGCCGCGTGATGTTCGAGATCGACGGTGTCGGTGAGGCAGTTGCCATGGAGGCCCTGCGCCTCGCGGCGATGAAGCTGCCGGTCAAGACCCGCGTCGTGGTCCGCGAGGATTGGTAATCCAATCCTCACGAGTGCGGGAAAGCGATTGACGCAGTCACTTGCAGCCGCACCGCGGTAGAGAAAAAACACCCCCGTCGAGAGATCGGCGGGGGTTTCCATTTGGCAGGTATGGTGGGTTTCACCCACCCTACGGGAGGTCCCGGGTCAGGCCCGGGACGGGGGGGCGCGATGTGATATCACCCGCCCAGTATGCCGCGCACCTGGTGCGCGTAGGCCTCGTAGGTCATCGTCGCCTTGTTTCCCGCGACCCCGTCGTAATAGCTGCGGCCCGAGGGGATGGGCAGGCCGGCCCAGATCTTGGCGAGGTTCAGCATGAACGTGTCCACGGTCATTTCGCCCGCCTTGACCTTCATCAGCCCTGCGTCCCCCAGCAGCAGGTCGGCAAGCCGGTCCTGCACCGCAGGGCTGAACCGGGCGCTGGCGGGCAGATCGAGGCGCGCGGCGGAGTGGCGCAGCGTCGGTGGGATAAACTGGTACCGGCCGATGGCGTGGGGCTGGTCGGGGGTGGCCTCGATCCAGTCGTAGATGTCCTGCAGGGTCATGTCGGTGGGGCGGCGCGGTGGCTTGACGCGCGCGCCGTGCTGGACCGCATCATAGCCCGCGCGCCCGGCCTCGGCCCGCGCGATCAGGTCGCGCAGACGGGTGGCCTTGGTCCCGCCGTGGCGCAGGGGCGCATCGAGGCGGCCGGGCAGGGCGGCGAAGAGACCGCCGTCGGCCCTGTCGACAAAGAGGCTGGCGGAGGATAGGGCATCACGGGTGTCCGTTTGCATCGAGAAAAGCGGCTGACGCGCGGCGAAGAGGCTGCCGGTGGCTGGGTCCGCCGTAACGGGGCCGGCAAGGCCCAGGCCGACGCAGAGGCCGGACGCCGCGATGGTTCGGTTCATGCTTGCCCCCTTCTTGTGCTGGTGGCGTTATGGGGCAAAGACCTGAAGAAATCCTTGCCTTCGGCAGGACGCGCGATAAGACGCGGGCATGGCTGATATCAAATCTCTCTTCGTGACCCGCCTTTACCGTGCCGCCCTGTCGGAGCAGGGCCCCCGCATTGACCCGGATGAAATGGAGGCGTCGTGCTATGCCATCGCCGAAGATGACGAGGCGGGGCAGGAATGGTGCGAGGAGAACGGGTATCCGGGCTATACGTCCTATGCCTCGCTGACCGACCTGCCGTGGCGATTTCCGATTTTCGCGGACCTCGTCAAATCGCTGGATGCGCATGTGGCGGCTTTTGCGGAAGACCTGGAGTTCGACCTGGACGGGCGGGAACTGAAGCTGGAAGATATCTGGATCAACATCCTGCCCGAGGGCGGGACGCATTCGTCGCATCTGCACCCGCATTCGGTGATTTCCGGGACGACCTACGTGGCGATGCCGGACGGCGCCAGCGCGTTGAAGCTGGAAGACCCGCGTTCCGCCCGGATGATGGCGGCGCCCGGGCGAAAGAAGGACGCGCGGGAAGAGTTGCGGACCTTCATCTATGCCAAACCCAATGTGGGCGACGTGCTGCTTTGGGAAAGCTGGCTGCGGCACGAGGTGCCGATGAACATGTCCGAGGATGAACGGATCAGCGTGAGTTTCAACTACGCCTGGGGGTAGGCCCCGCCGATCGCGCGGCAGGGCCAGACAGTCAGGCCGCAGGCTGCGGCCAGCTGAATTCCGGTCGCAGGCCGTCATAGACGGGGCGGCCATCGTCGGGCTTGGCGTAGCCTTTGCTTTCGTCCCAGAACGCGTGATACGTCGCATCAGGGAAGGCCGCGTCGTCATAGCCCATGACGTTGGGCACGGCCACGCGGATACGCTTTTGCTTGTCATCCAGCATCAGCGCGGCGCCGCAATCGGCGCAGGTGCAGAGCTCCAGCGGGCCGTCGGGGTTGTCGGCGTTGAAGGGCTGGCGCTTCATCTCGCCGCCCTCGGCCTTGAGGTCGCCCCAGTTGAAGAAGGCCACGTGGGTCGTGTGCTGACCGGTGACGTTCTTGCAGACGTTGCAATGGCACTCGTGGTTGTCGATCGGTTCGGCGCTGGCGGTCACCTTGACGTGATCGCAGCCTCCTGAATACGGGCTGGACATAATATTCTCCTCCTCTGTTGTCCGGCGCAGGTGTTGCGCCGCGTGCACATCTCACGCTTTGAGAGGCCGACCTGACAAGTTAGACATAGGTGTCACGTGGAACTGTCGGCGCGGTCGGTTTGGCAGCGCGAAGCCGTTTCCGCAATTGTGTCAAACTTTCCCTTGCCCTGATGGGGAACCTCCCTTATACGGCCCCAATCCACGGGTCCCCGCGTTTCGCGGGGATTCGTTTTTGACATTCATCCACCGGGGAAACCGTGTGACCCTGAGCCATCGAGCAGGGGCCGGCCGGTGTTTTGAGAAGGGACGATGGCCATGAACGCCACCGAATTGCGTGACAAGACGCCGGACCAGCTTCGCGAGGAGTTGTCCAACCTGAAGAAAGAGCAGTTCAACCTGCGCTTTCAGGCAGCGACAGGGTCGCTGGAAAACCCTGCGCGGATCAGAACGGTCCGTCGCGATGTGGCACGTGTGAAAACCGTGCTGAACGAAAAAGCCGCCTCGGCTGCTGAATAAGGAGAGCCACCATGCCCAAGCGCATCCTGCAAGGCGTCGTGACCTCCGACGCAAACGCCCAGACCGTCACCGTTTCGGTCGAGCGTCGCTTCAAGCACCCGGTGCTGCAAAAGACCATTCGTAAGTCCAAGAAGTACCGGGCTCACGATGAGAAGAACGCTTTCAAGGTCGGTGACTCTGTTCGCATCATCGAATGTGCGCCGAAATCGAAAACGAAACGCTGGGAGGTTCTTGAGGCCTAGGCCAAAGAACCTTTCGGTTTGATCGAAACCATGGGGCCAAGACGCCGGAAAGGCTGACCCCTTAGGTCGGGAGAAACCTAATGATCCAGATGCAGACCAATCTGGATGTTGCTGACAACTCCGGCGCACGCCGGGTGCAGTGCATCAAGGTCCTGGGTGGTTCCAAGCGCAAATATGCGTCCGTGGGCGACATCATCGTCGTCTCGGTGAAGGAAGCCATCCCGCGCGGCCGCGTGAAGAAAGGTGACGTTCGCAAGGCCGTCGTCGTGCGCACCGCCAAAGAGATCCGCCGTGAAGACGGCACCGCCATCCGCTTTGACCGCAACGCCGCCGTGATCCTGAACAACGCAGGTGAGCCGGTGGGCACGCGTATCTTCGGACCGGTGGTTCGTGAACTTCGCGCGAAGAACTTCATGAAGATCATTTCGCTCGCCCCGGAGGTGCTGTGACATGGCTGCCAAACTGAAAAAAGGCGACAAGGTCGTCGTCCTGTCCGGCAAGGACAAGGGCAAGGAAGGCACGATCACGTCTGTCGATCCCAAGGCCGGCAAGGCCGTTGTCGATGGTGTGAACATGGCCATCCGCCACACCCGCCAGAGCCAGCAAAGCCAGGGCGGACGCCTGCCCAAGGCGCTGCCGATCGACATCAGTAACCTGGCCTTTGTCGACGCCAACGGCAAACCCACCCGCGTCGGCTTCAAGATGGAAGGCGACAAGAAGGTGCGTTACGCCAAGACCACGGGGGACGTGATCGATGCTTGATACTGAAAATTACACCCCGCGTCTGCGCCAACAGTTCCGCGACACCATCAAGGCGGCGCTGAAGGAAGAGTTCGGCTATACCAACGACATGCAGATCCCGCGCCTGGACAAGATCGTCCTGAACATCGGCTGCGGCGCCGAAGCGGTGAAGGATTCCAAGAAGGCCAAGTCGGCCCAGGAAGACCTGTCCACCATCGCCGGCCAGCACGCCGTTATCACGACGGCCAAGAACTCGATCGCCGGGTTCCGGGTGCGTGAAGGCATGCCACTGGGCGCCAAGGTGACCCTGCGCGGCAATCGCATGTACGAATTCCTTGACCGTCTGATCACCGTGGCGATGCCGCGGATCCGCGACTTCCGCGGTGTGTCGGGCAAGTCGTTCGATGGCAACGGCAACTATGCCATGGGCATCAAGGAGCACATCGTTTTCCCCGAAATCAACTTCGACAAGGTCGACGAAGTCTGGGGCATCGATGTCATCATCGCAACCACGGCGCCGACCGACGCTGAAGCCAAGGCGCTGTTGAAGCACTTCAACATGCCCTTCAACAGCTAATCGCGAGGAATTTGAAACATGGCTAAGAAAGCAATGATCGAACGCGAGAAGAAGCGTCAGCGCCTGGTGAAGCAATACGCCGCCAAGCGGGCCGCTTTGAAAGAGATCATCAACGACCAGGAAAAGCCTATGGAAGACCGCTTCCGGGCCTCCCTGAAACTGGCGCAACTGCCGCGCAACAGCTCGGCCACCCGCCTGCATAACCGCTGCCAGCTGACCGGCCGGCCGCATGCCTATTACCGCAAGCTGAAGATCAGCCGGATCGCCCTGCGCGACCTTGGCTCGTCGGGTCAGCTGCCCGGTATGGTCAAGTCGAGCTGGTAAGGAGGGATATGAGATGAACGATCCTATCGGCGATATGCTCACCCGCCTGCGGAACGCAGGTATGCGTGGCAAGTCCACCGTCATGGTCCCCGCCTCCAAGATGCGCGTGCGCGTTCTGGATGTGCTGGCCGACGAAGGCTACATCCGTGGTTACGAGAGCGCCACGGACGACAAGGGCCACCCGGCCCTTGAAGTGAGCCTGAAGTATTTCGAAGGCGCCCCCGTGATCCGCGAGATGAAGCGGGTCTCCAAGCCCGGCCGCCGGGTTTACATGGGCGTCAATGACATCCCGTCGGTCCGTCAGGGCCTGGGCGTGTCGATTGTCTCCACCTCCAAGGGTGTGATGTCGGACGCGAACGCGCGCAGCCAGAACGTTGGCGGCGAAGTGCTTTGCACGGTATTCTAAGGAGGCCTGTGTAATGTCTCGTATCGGTAAACAACCCGTGGCCCTGCCCGATGGCGTTTCCGCCACCGTTTCGGGCCAGACCATCGAGGTCAAAGGCCCCAAGGCGACCAAAAGCTTCACGGCGACCGACGACGTGTCGATCGAAGTGGGCGAAGGCGCCATCACGGTGACGCCGCGCGGCAAGTCCAAGCGCGCCCGTCAGCAGTGGGGCATGACCCGCACCATCGTCGCCAACCTGGTGCACGGCTCGCGCGAGCCGTTCAAGCAGGAGCTGGAGATCCGCGGCGTGGGCTACCGGGCTCAGATGCAGGGTAACATCCTGAAGCTGAACCTGGGCCTGAGCCACGATGTGGATTTCGAAGTTCCGGAAGGTGTGACTGTCACCGCGCCCAAGCCCACCGAACTGGTGGTCGAAGGCCATGACAAGCAGCTCGTCGGTCAGGTCGCGGCCAATATCCGCGACTGGCGGCGCCCCGAGCCCTACAAGGGCAAGGGCATCCGCTACAAGGGCGAGTACATCTTCCAGAAGGAAGGCAAGAAGAAGTAAGGACGCGAGAAAATGGCAAACAGCAAGAGACAACTGTTCCAGAAACGCCGTATGCGCGTCCGGAGCAAACTTCGCAAGGTCAATGCCGGCCGCCCCCGTCTTTCGGTGCACCGTTCGTCCAAGAACATGAGCGTGCAGCTGATCGACGACGTGAACGGCACGACCCTGGCCTCGGCCTCGACCCTGGAAAAGGATCTGGGCTTTGTCGGCAAGAACACGTTGGAAGCGGCGGC
Organism: Roseovarius sp. MMSF_3298; assembly: GCF_030733705.1. Lineage (NCBI taxonomy): Bacteria > Pseudomonadati > Pseudomonadota > Alphaproteobacteria > Rhodobacterales > Roseobacteraceae > Roseovarius > Roseovarius sp. MMSF_3298. Next base: position 11,848 of record NZ_JASHIN010000041.1, on the reverse strand, counting down.
CAAGATCGGCGCGACCATCGCGGAACGCGCCAAGAAGGCAGGCGTGACCGAGGCGCAGTTCGACCGTGGTGGGTTCCTCTTCCACGGCCGGATCAAGGCGCTGGCCGATGCCGCCCGTGAGGGTGGCCTGAAGATCTAGGTGGGGTGAAATCCCACCCTACGTGGTTTGCGTAGGGTGGGGCTTTGACCCACCACAACGTTGCAGGCGGGTGAATCGCCTCGATGATCCGGACGCCCCATGGGCGGACTTGGATTGATACATCAAAGGGCAAAGGCCCGCAGAAAGGACGCCGCGTATGGCAAGAGATGACAATCGCCGTGGGGGTCGCGATCGCGACGAAACCCCGGAATTCGCCGATCGCCTGGTTGCGATCAACCGTGTTTCGAAAACCGTGAAGGGTGGTAAGCGCTTCGGCTTTGCCGCGCTCGTCGTCGTGGGCGACCAGAAGGGCCGTGTCGGCTTCGGCAAGGGCAAGGCCAAGGAGGTCCCCGAGGCCATCCGCAAGGCCACCGAGCAGGCCAAGCGCCAGATGATCCGCGTGCCGCTGCGCGAAGGCCGCACGCTGCACCACGACATGGAAGGTCGCTGGGGCGCCGGCAAGGTCGTCATGCGCACCGCGCCGACCGGTACCGGTATCATCGCCGGTGGTCCGATGCGGGCCGTGTTCGAGATGCTGGGCGTTCAGGACGTTGTCGCGAAGTCGACGGGCTCGCAGAACCCCTACAACATGATCCGTGCGACCCTGAACGGCCTGCAGAAAGAGACCAGCCCGCGCATGGTCGCACAGCGTCGCGGCAAGAAGGTCGCCGACATCCTGCCCAAGCGTGACGAGGCCCCGGCCGAGTCGTCCCACGTCGCAGAGGAGGCGTAACCCATGGCAAAGACCATCGTCGTCAAGCAGGTGGGCTCGCCCATCCGCCGCCCCGAGATCCAGCGCAAGACGCTGATCGGGCTGGGCCTGAACAAGATGCACCGGACCCGTGAGCTGGAAGACACGCCGTCGGTCCGTGGCATGATCAACAAGATCCCGCACCTTGTGGAGATCGTTGAAGAGAAGGGTTGAGGCCACGGTGGGTTTTCACCCACCCTACGAGCCCGGTGGGGTGAAACCCCACCCTACGGAATTGACGCCCCGGTCAGAGATGGCCGGGGTGTTTTCGTTTCGACGATATTAACCTTTGTTGAGACAAGGTTAATACGTGTTGTTTTTTGTAGGTCGTGCTTTGGATACGGCAAGCCTTTGCCGGGGAAATGAAACAGTACCGAAATTGACGAACCCTTGACGTCGCGGTCCGCGCTAACCAATCAGCGCGCACCCCAAGGTCTTGCGCAGCGCCTCGGTCAACTCGTCAACCGTATCGGTCGCCACATACATGCCCCCGGTCCGGTCCGAGATGCAGCGGGCGATGGAGGAGCCATCGGTGTAGATCCCGGCCTCGGGGCTGTCCCAGGCGAAAGGGTCGGCCACGACGCGGAAGCCGATGACATGCACGGTGAGGTTGGCGGAGGTGGCGGCAAGTTCGGCCCCGAGCGCGCAGGGTCGGCCGCCGCAGGTTTCGTTGCCGTCGGTCACCAGCACGACGATACCCGGAGTGGTGGTGTGGTTCAGGACGCGGGCGGCCTCGGCCACGGCTTCGGTCAGGGGCGTCAGGCCGGCCGGGTCCATCAGGTCAATGGCGTCGATGATGGGTTGGGCCGCGTCCGTGACAGGCGGGAATTTCAGGTTGATGCCATCGCAGGAGCCTTCGGGGCCGGGGCCATAGGCCAGAAGGCCTACGCGGCGCACCGGCGCGATCTGGGGCAGGGCGCGGCGCAGGGCGGTGCGGGCGTCCTCGATCCGGGTGGGGGCGGTCTGATCGAATCCGAGTTCGGCCATGGAGGCCGAGCCGTCAAAGACCAGCATCGCGTCACGGCTGCAGTCCTGCGCCACGGCCCGCGGCACCGCGGGCAGCGCACAGGTCAGTGCGGTAAGCGTTGTCAGCAGGACGCGTTTCATATTCAGATGAGACATCGCGGCGGGTCTGAAATCAAGACTGGCCCTTTTAAGGAGACACAAGATGTTCGTTAAGACGTTGGAAGAGGTTATCGGGACGGAGGACCACGCCAAGGGCGAGGCCTTTGAAAGCAGGCGGCTTTTGCTGGCCCGGGACGATCTGGGCTATTCGTTTCACGACACGATCGTGAAGGCCGGAACCGTGCAGTTGCTGGAATACAAGGACCACATCGAGACCAATTACTGCATCGAGGGGAAGGGCGAGGTGGAGAACGAGACCACCGGCGAAGTGTGGCCGCTGGAGCCCGGCGTGATGTACGTGCTGGACCAGAACGATCCGCATATCGTGCGGGCGGAAACCAACCTGCGGTTCATCTGCATTTTCACGCCTGCCCTGACGGGACGGGAAGATCAGAACAAGGCAGAGGCGGCGCCGGATCCGGCGTGATGATGCGCGTCAATCACACAGGCGCGTATAGCTTTCGCGGGTGAAGTCGTAGCGCGAATTGATGCCATAGGGTGACGTGTAACCGTCCGACGTTCCAGTCGGTTCGCAGGCGTCATCGCCCAGGCGACAGTTGGGACGGATCTCGGTGCGGGAGACCTGGCAAAACACCTGTTCTTGGGTGCGAGGGGCCGCCGCTGTGTTCTGATCGAGGTCCATTTCGGTGAGGTCGACAAGGTGGCCTGCCTTGCGCCCGATACCACGCGTTTCAAATGTGAGCGGAGTTTCGAGGTGGAGTGTCTTCTGGCCGGCGAAGCGTTCCTCGGCGCTGTGCCAGACCGTTCCGTAATCGAAGCGCAGGCGATAGGTTCCGGGCGGCACGAGAACGCGGAAGAAGACGCCGCCGCGGATATAGGCGGCAAGCGCTTCGGTGTCGGTTTCGTTGTCTGTCAGCGTGACGATATAGTCCGCGCCGGGCGGGCTTTTGACCTGCAAAGGAAAGGTGAGGGGCAGGCCGGTGCGGTTCCACATCAGGCCGGGATCGGGCCGTCCGTCAGCAGCGCGGGCGGTGCCGGACAAAAGGCAGACAAGAGCGATGAGGGTAAGAACGGCGCGCATGGGATGAATGTAGGTGCGGGCGGCCGGAAGGGCAAAGGTTGCGTGGTGACTCGAACGTTAATGCCGCGAATACAGCGAAACCCACGTCGGTATTGCGTCGGTATTCCCATCGGTATCGCGACGGTGCCGGTGTCGGCCCCCGACCGATTAACGGACAGCGCGCTGCCCGTGGCGCCATTTGCCGCGTCGCGCCACGCTGGCTGCGGATTTCAGCAGTGTGCCGTGGCAAAAACTCGGCCCCATCTCGGGATCGTGGTCGAAGGCCTGTAATTGCCGCAGATGCACCGGCGCTCCGCCAGACGCATTTCTCGATAACCGGGCTTTAAAGCCAATGCCCTAGAAATTCACATGGCGATCGGGGATTGAGCCAGACCCGCATTTCGCGGTGACGCTGGGCCGCCTCGTGCAAAGGCAAACGGGCAATGGCGAGCATATATGACCTGCTCGAGGTCACGAGCATCAGTGCGAACACGACCTATTCGGAGGAGAATGGGAACCTGCTTGGCGTGGTCGACGGCGCCAGCGGCACGGAACTGGACGACGGGGAATTCGACGAGGGCGACCTGATCTCGATTGGCGGGACGACCTATACCATCGATCTGATCCAGGAGCCGTCATCGTCAGGCAGTCTCCTGCTGGGTGACGGCAGCACGCGCAGCTTTGGCCCGCAAAACGAAGACAATCTGGATGTGATGTTCCTGACCGTGTCGAACGGGGGCACGACGCGGTATTTCATCCTGCCCAACGACAGTTATGGCGACCTGACCGTTCAGTCGGTGACGACCGGCGGGATCACCGATGTGGCCGGCAACGACGCGGCGGTGATCGGGACAACGGATGACGAGGTGAACGTGGTGTGTTTCGCCGCCGGGACGATGATCGCGGTGGCGGAGGGTGGCGCCCGGCCGATCGAGACGCTGGCGCCAGGGGATCTGGTGCTGACCGCCGATCACGGGCCGCGCCCGGTGCGCTGGCTCGAGCATCACGCGATCAACGCCGCGTCGCTGGCGCGAAACTCGCACGTGCGCCCGATCCGCATATCCGCCGGGGCGCTGGGGCAGGGCCTGCCCGACGCGCCGCTGGTGGTGTCGCCGCAGCATCGCATCCTTGTCAGATCGAAAATCGCGCAGCGGATGTTCGGCCAGTCCGAAGTGCTGTTGCCGGCGAAATTCCTGCGGGGCGTGACGGGGGTAGAGACGGACCCGCGCGACGGAGGTGTGGACTATTACCACGTGGTGATGGACCGGCACGAGGTGCTGTTCGCCAACGGTGTCGGCGCCGAGAGCCTCTATCGCGGGCAGGAAGCGATGAAGACGTTGCGCAGCGCGCAAAGCGCGGCGCTTGCAATGCTGGGTGCCAGTCGGACCGCGGCAAGGGGCGACGTTCCCGCGCGGCTGTTTGCGCAGGGCGGACGGGGCCGGCGGCTTGTGGAGCGGCATCTGAAGAATGCGCGCGCATTCGCTTGAGAGAACTCGGTATTTGAGCGGGGGTATGGTGGGTTTTCCCCCAACCTACGGGACTATTCGCCGGAGGAGGGTTTGCCGCGGTCGGCGGAGATCACGCCGAAATCCTTGGAGGCCGAACCGCCACCTGCGACACTGAAATACCCTTCGGCGGCCAATCCGCGCTTGAGCAACTCGCGCACGGCCGCCGCCCGGCTGGGCATGTGGGCCTTGAACCGCCAGTCGTCGAGCGCCTTGAGCTCGTCGTCCGAGATCATGACTTGTAATCTTTCCAAGCGTTTGGAGTTGGAATCGGGCATCCTTCGATCCTTCCGAGATCTCGAATGCTTACTTAGGCCTATACTCAGCTTTGTCAAGCTGAGTGTGTTACTCAAGTTGAGCAGTATTTGCATTTTACTCTACTTGAGGAATGTTGTCATATTAAGGCAATGAAATCATTAGTAAATTTTCGGAATATGGTTATATGCTGCCTTATGAAGGCACATTCCGAAAATGAAGTTCAAAGTTTAGTTTCCCATCCGGACGCGCAGGCGGGCCGGGGCGATGATCTTGATTTGATGCAGCCGGACGCTGAAAGCGACGGCAGCATCGCAACCGTCGCCGCGACACCGGTCGCGCCCGGCCATGGCGTGCTGCGGCGGGTCCTGGTGGTCGAGGACGACCCGTTGATCGGCGAGGACATCGCGTGCACGCTGGACGAATGCGGGTTCAGCGTGGTTGGCCGGGTTCAGACGCTGAGCGATGCGCTGCGGTTTGTGCAAGATCGTTCCGGGCAGTTGGACTGCGTCGTGCTGGATATCGACCTTGGCGGGCAAAGTTGCCAACCGTTGGTGGCGTCGCTGGAGGCGCGAAAGGTGCCCTATGCGCTGGTCACGGCCCACAGCCCGGACGTGGTACACGAACTTGGTTTCCGAGCGCCCGTAATCGAAAAGCCATTCCAGACGGCGCACTTGTCGATGCAGCTTTCGGGGCTGTTTTCGCAAGAGCGGGCAGAGGCCTGACGCGGGCGGGGACATCGCCCCTTGATCGGCCGGCACAACGGGTCTATACGCCCCCGGTGGTCAGACATGACCCGATTCACATGAACCAAGACATGCCGTGGTTGGCCCTATCGCTTCGGGGGTCACATCCGGCTTAGGAGAAGCGACATGAAACTGAATGAACTGCGCGACAACGAAGGCGCGACCAAACGCAAGAAACGTATCGGACGTGGCCCTGGCTCTGGCATGGGCAAGACCGGTGGCCGTGGTATCAAGGGTCAGAAATCCCGTTCGGGCGTGGCGATCAACGGCTATGAAGGCGGCCAGATGCCGCTGTATCAACGGCTGCCCAAGCGCGGCTTCAACAAGCCCAACCGCAAGAAATTCGCCGTCGTGAACCTGGGTATGATCCAGAAATTCGTCGACGCCAAGAAGATCGACGCAGGGTCCACCATCACCGAGGACACGCTGGTTGAAAGCGGCCTGGTGCGCCGCAAGCTGGACGGTGTGCGCATCCTGGCGAAGGGTGAAGTGACGGCGAAGCTGACGCTGGACGTCACTGGCGCATCGAAATCGGCAGTCGACGCGGTCGAGAAAGCCGGTGGTTCGCTGAACGTGGCGAGCGCAAAGGCGGCTGAATAAGAGGTTGTGAGCGGGCGTCTCGCCCCTTACATACACCCCTAGTTTTCCTTATAAACGCCGCCTGGCCGGAAAACGGCCTAGGCGGCGTTTGCATAAAAAAGAGATCCGCATGGTATCTGCAGCAGAACAAATGGCGGCGAACACGAGCTGGTCCGCCCTGGGCAAGGCCACCGAGCTTCGCAAGCGCATCTTCTTCACCATCGGCCTGCTTATCGTCTACCGGATCGGGACCTATATCCCGGTGCCGGGCATTGACGGGGCAGAGCTGCGCAACTTCATGGAAGGCGCGGCATCGTCGATCGGCGGGATGCTGTCGATGTTCACCGGCGGGGCGCTGGGACGGATGGGTGTCTTCGCGCTGGGGATCATGCCCTATATCTCGGCCTCGATCATCGTGCAGCTGATGACGGCCATGGTGCCGGCATTGGAGCAGCTGAAGAAAGAGGGCGAGCAGGGGCGCAAGAAGATCAACCAGTACACGCGCTATGGCACGGTGTTCCTGGCCACGCTGCAATCCTATGGTCTGGCCGCGTCGTTGCAGGCGGGGGATCTGGCCTCGAACCCCGGGTTCTTCTTTATCGCAAGCTGCATGATCACGCTGGTCGGGGGCACGATGTTCCTGATGTGGCTGGGTGAGCAGATCACCGCGCGGGGCGTGGGCAACGGCATCTCGCTGATCATTTTCGTGGGCATCATCGCCGAGGTGCCCGCCGCGCTGGCACAGTTCTTTGCCAGCGGCCGGTCGGGCGCGATCAGCCCGGCGGTGATCATCGGCGTGATCGTGATGGTCGTGGCGACGATCGCCTTCGTGGTGTTCATGGAGCGGTCCTTGCGCAAGATCCACATCCAGTATCCGCGCCGCCAGGTGGGCATGAAGGTCTACGACGGCGGGTCGAGCCACCTGCCGGTCAAGGTGAACCCGGCGGGTGTGATCCCGGCGATCTTTGCGTCGTCGCTGCTGCTGTTGCCGGCCACGGTCAGCACCTTTTCGGGCAGCGATACCGGCCCGTTCATGTCGACCCTGCTGGCCTATTTCGGGCCCGGGCAGCCGCTCTACCTGGTGTTCTTCACGGTGATGATCGTGTTCTTCGCCTATTTCTATACCTACAACGTGGCGTTCAAGCCCGATGACGTGGCCGACAATCTGAAAAACCAGAACGGCTTTGTTCCCGGCATCCGCCCCGGCAAGAAGACGGCGGAATACCTGGAATACGTGGTGACGCGGATCCTGGTACTGGGCTCGGCTTACCTTGCGGCAGTTTGTCTCCTCCCGGAAATCCTGCGTGGACAGTTTTCCATACCTTTCTATTTTGGCGGCACTTCGGTCCTCATCGTGGTATCGGTGACCATGGACACGATCCAGCAGGTCCAGTCGCATCTTCTGGCGCACCAGTACGAGGGCCTGATCGAAAAGTCGCAGTTGAGCGGCAAGGGCCGTAAACGGTCGCGCAGAAAAGGGACAGGACGTCGATGAATATCATACTTCTCGGACCGCCGGGGGCCGGTAAAGGTACGCAAGCACATATCCTGGTCGAAGAGCGGGGCATGACCCAGCTGTCGACGGGCGACATGCTGCGAGAGGCCAAGGACAGCGGCACCGAGATGGGCAAGGTCGTGGCCGACGTGATGGCCCGCGGCGAGCTTGTGACGGACGAGATCGTGATCGGCCTCATTCGCGAGAAGATCAACGGCGAGAATGGCGGCGGTTTCATCTTCGACGGCTTCCCCCGGACGCTGGCACAGGCCGACGCGCTGGCGGAACTGCTGGCCGAGACAGGCCAGACCCTCGATGCGGTCGTGGAGATGCGGGTGGATGACGAGGCGCTGGTGCAGCGCATCACGGCACGCTCGACCTGTGGCGGGTGCGGCGCGGTCTATAACGACATCACCAAGCCGTGGCCCGCGGATGGCAAATGTGCCAATTGCGGCTCGACGGACGTAAAGCGCCGGGCGGACGACAACGAGGACAGCCTCAAGCAGCGGCTGATGGAGTACTACAAGAAGACCTCGCCGCTGATCGGGTATTACTATGCCAAGGGCGATCTGGAGACGATCGACGGGCTGGGCGAGATCGACGAGGTCAAGGCCCGCATCGCGGGCGCGTTGGAAGGCTGAACGCCGCCTGTGCGCCCGTGCCGAATGGCCTTTAAACCTTGAGGTTTTGCCGATATGCACAATTCTCTTGACAGAGGGTTGACGCCTCGGGCGTTTGCTTCTAGACGACACCATCTCTGACGAGAACATGATTCCCGCGCGGGTCGCGCCCGCCCGAGAATCGATCACCTGAATTCAGCTGCGGCCCGGAGCAATCGCCTCGGGCCTACGTTGTGAAAAAAGGGTCTGGAGCTACGGACCCGCAACGAAAGGACATGACACGTGGCACGTATCGCCGGCGTTAACATCCCGACCCACAAACGGGTCCCGATCGCCCTGACCTACATCACCGGAATCGGCCAATCCTCGGCCAAGGCCATCTGCGAGGCCGTCAATATCGACCTGACCCGCCGGGTCAACGAGCTGAGCGACACCGAAGTGGTCGCCATGCGCGAGCATATCGACGCCAACTACATGGTCGAAGGCGACCTGCGCCGCGAAGTGCAGATGAACGTCAAGCGCCTGATGGACCTTGGTTGCTATCGCGGCCTGCGCCACCGCCGGAACCTGCCGGTTCGAGGACAGCGCACCCATACCAACGCACGCACGCGCAAAGGCCCCGCGAAGGCCATTGCCGGCAAGAAGAAGTAAGGGAGGGCTGACAGAATGGCACGAGATACCCGCCGGACCAAGAAGAAGGTCTCCAAGAACATTGCCACGGGCGTGGCGCATGTGAACAGCTCGTTCAACAACACCAAGATCCTGATCTCGGACGTGCAGGGCAACGCGATCGCGTGGTCCTCGGCCGGCACGATGGGCTTCAAGGGGTCGCGCAAGTCGACGCCCTATGCCGCCCAGATGGCCGCCGAAGATGCCGGCCGCAAGGCGCAGGAACATGGCATGAAGACGCTGGAAGTCGAAGTGCAGGGGCCCGGGTCGGGTCGCGAAAGCGCGCTGCGCGCCCTGGCTGCCGTCGGCTTCAACATCACGTCGATCCGCGACGTGACGCCGATTGCCCACAATGGTTGCCGCCCGCCGAAGCGTCGCCGGGTCTAAGACCGATTTTCTGGGTGGGGCCGCGTGAAATTTCACGGCCCCATTCCGTTATTTTGAAACCTCGAGCGTCTCGGAGGCCTATGGACATGGGGCCGGGGACAAGGATGGAGGGACCGCATGATCCATAAGAACTGGGCAGAATTGATCAAGCCGACGCAGCTTGAGGTGAAGCCGGGCAACGACCCGCTGCGCCAGGCGACCGTCGTGGCCGAACCGCTGGAGCGTGGCTTTGGCCTGACGATGGGCAACGCGCTGCGCCGCGTGCTGCTGTCGAGCCTTCAGGGTGCGGCGATTACCAGCGTGCAGATCGACAACGTGCTGCACGAGTTTTCCAGCATTGCCGGTGTCCGTGAAGACGTGACAGATGTGGTGCTGAACCTCAAGGGTGTCGCAATCCGCATGGAAGTCGAAGGGCCCAAGCGCCTGTCGATCTCGGCCAAGGGGCCGGGCGTTGTGACCGCGGGTGACATTGCCGACAGCGCGGGCATCGAGATCCTGAACAAGGAACATGTGATCTGCCACCTCGACGAGGGCGCGGACCTGTTCATGGAACTGACGGTGAACCAGGGCAAGGGCTATGTCGCCGCCGACAAGAACAAGCCGGAAGACGCGCCGATTGGCCTGATTGCCATCGACGCGATCTATTCGCCGGTGGTGAAGGTCAGCTATGACGTGCAGCCCACGCGCGAAGGCCAGGTCCTGGACTATGACAAGCTGACGATGAAGCTGACGACCGATGGCTCGCTGACGCCGGAAGACGCCGTGGCCTTTGCCGCGCGTATCCTGCAGGATCAGCTGTCGATCTTCGTGAACTTCGAAGAGCCGGAATCGGCGCAGCGCCAGGACGACGACGACGGCCTGGAGTTCAACCCGCTGCTGCTGAAGAAAGTGGACGAGCTGGAACTGTCGGTGCGGTCGGCGAACTGCCTGAAGAACGACAACATCGTCTATATCGGCGACCTCATCCAGAAGACCGAAGCCGAGATGCTGCGCACGCCGAACTTTGGCCGCAAGTCGCTGAACGAGATCAAGGAAGTACTGTCGGGCATGGGCCTGCACCTTGGCATGGATGTCGAGGACTGGCCGCCGGACAACATCGAGGACCTGGCGAAGAAGTTCGAGGACCAGTTTTAAGAAGGTGGGGTGAAACCCCACCCTACGGGTTGCCCGCCCTAGGGCGGACAACTTTCGGGTGACGCGCCACTTTCCAAGCGACGCTTACCCCAAGGAGAGCCGGTGACACGCATCGCCGGCCGGACAAAGCAAAACCGCCCGTAGAGGGCAACAAACGGAGTAAGAAACATGCGTCACGCACGAGGCTATCGCCGCCTGAACCGCACCCACGAGCACCGCAAGGCGCTGTGGGCGAACATGGCCGGCTCGCTGATTGAACACGAACAGATCAAGACCACCCTGCCGAAAGCCAAGGAGCTGAAGCGGGTCGTCGAGAAGCTGGTCACGCTGGGCAAGCGCGGGGACGTCCACGCCCGCCGCCAGGCCGCCGCCCAACTGAAGCAGGACATGCATGTCGCCAAGCTGTTCGACGTGCTGGGCCCGCGCTACAAGGAGCGCCAGGGCGGGTACGTCCGCGTTTTGAAGGCGGGTTTCCGTTACGGTGACATGGCGCCGATGGCTATCATCGAATTCGTCGAGCGCGACCGCGACGCCAAGGGGGCCGCCGACAAGGCCCGCGTCGCCACCGAGGACATGGACGGCGAGGCGTAAGCCCCGTTCATCTCGTCTGGAAACAGAAACGCCGCCGGAAATATCCGGCGGCGTTTTTCGTTCCGGGGCGCGGGCGATCAGGCGCCTTCGAGCTCTTTCTTGACCAGCTTTTCGATCTCGTCGACGGGATGCCCCGCGAGGTTCTTGGGGATCTCGCTGACCACTTTCGCCGTGACCTCCTTGTGCATGTCGTCGCGCAGGTGGCCCAGCACCTTGGGCGCGGCGACGAGGATCAGGCGGTCGTATTCACCCTTGTGCGCGGCCTGGTAGAGCAGATCGGACAGGTCGGCGGCGAAGCGTTCCTTTTGCAGCTCGTGCCAGTCGGTGTCGTCCATCGCGGACAACTGCCCGACCCCGGTGTCCTGCATCCGGCCGGGGCGGTTGGCCGATTGCTCGATATCCGAGGGATTTTCCTGCTCCTCGGTATCCATGACCTCGAGGTTGGGATCCTGATGGTCGGTGAGGTTGCGCAGGAAAAGCGCCTTTTCGCTGTCGGTCACAACGACCCAGGTCCCTTGCTTGAGTTCAGTCATCGCGTTTCTCCTTGCCGGTGCCGTGATGGCCGCCGAGATTGCCTTCGCCCTTTTCGTCTTCCTTGGTGACGCGGGTTGCGCCGGCGTCGTCATTGGTCGCGCGTTTGAGCGAGTCGCGCGTGCCGACCTTGCGTTCCAGATTGCCGTCGGCGCGGCCTTGCTGGTCGGGGGTGGGGACGTCTTCGACGAACTCTTCGGTTTCGCTTTTGCCGTCCTTGGATCTGTATCTCTCTGCCATGGTGGTACCTCCTGTCAGGAAAACGCCTTGTGGGGCGGGGGGTTCCATCGGGCGGTGCGG
>NZ_JASHIN010000040.1:0-23801 GCF_030733705.1 Roseovarius sp. MMSF_3298 | reverse complement strand
GAGCTGTGGAAGAACGGCGGCGAATACCAGAACGAGGTCTATATCCTGCCCAAGCACCTGGACGAAAAGGTCGCGCGCCTGCACCTGGACCGCATCGGCGTGAAGCTGACGGAACTGGCGAAAGACCAGGCGGATTATATCGGTGTCTCGCCGGATGGCCCGTACAAGCCCGAGCATTACCGGTATTGAGGAGCCAGACATGACCGAACGAACTCCGCATATCGTGGGTTTGGGCAACGCGCTGGTCGATGTCGTCGCCGCGGTCGAGCCCGATGTCGTCACGCGGCACGGGCTGACCCCGGGAGGCATGCACCTGGTGGATGCCGACGCGGCCCACGCCCTGTTCGAGGATGTCGGCCCCGGTATCCGCCAGTCCGGCGGATCGGTGGCCAACTCCATCGCTCACCTGGCCGACACGCCTGTCCGGGGAACCTACCTGGGCAAGGTGGCCAACGATGATCTCGGCGACGCTTTCTGCGAGGAAATGTCGGGCATGGGGCTGGCCGCACCGGTTGCCGTCGCACAGAACGGCGATCATGGGACCGGCCGCTGCGTCGTGCTGGTCACGCCGGACGGCGAGCGCACCATGAGCACCTACCTGGGGGCGGCGACCACGTTGATGCCTCCGGAGGCGCTCGCGGCCCTTCCCGAAGAGTTCGATATCCTGTTTATCGAAGGCTACATATGGGACGCCCCGCATGGCGCGGCGGTGATCGAACGCCTGGCCGAAGCGGCGCAGGCCGCCGGGGCGAAGGTGGCGCTGACACCTTCGGATGCCGGCTGCGTCGAGCGCAACATAGACGTCATGCGCAACTTCGTCTCGCGTCATGTCGACATCCTTGTCGGCAACGAGGCCGAGGTGGCCGCGCTTGCGGGACGCGAAGGCGCGGACGCCGCGCTTGGCTGGGCAATGACGCGGGTTTCGGTCGCGGCAGTGACCGAGCACGACAAGGGCTCCATTGTCGCCGATGCCGACGGGCGCCACCACATCCCGGCTGTCGACGTGCCGGAAGTCGTCGACAGCACCGGCGCGGGGGATGCCTACGCGAGCGGTTTCCTGGCGGCACTGGCCCGCGGCTTGCCGGTACAAGAGGCTGGCAAGCTCGGTGCGGAAAACGCGGCCCGGGTGCTGGTCCACTACGGTGCGCGGGACGGTGACGCAGCCAAGGCGATCGCCTTGCCGGCGGCCTGAGTACAACTGCAAGCATCGGTTTGCCGGTCCTGGGTGCCACGAACGCTCATGGTTCCACCGGCCAGCATTGACGAAGCAACTCGCGGTATCGGCCAGACGAATGGGCTGGCCGATACCACGCACGGCCCTTGCCGCGCGCCACAAGTGCGTCCTGTGCGTTTTGCAAAGGTTTCCTGCTAGGCATGCCCCCCTTGCGTCGGGCGAGACGTGACCGCGCAGCTATGGGTTTTCCATGAAAAAGCCGGGGCGAGGACAACGCATTCAAGCCTTTTGCTCGCAAACACCAATTTGAGCCTAGACTTGCTCCGCCCTCGACCTCTCCACAAGTCCGGTCTTAAGCGCGAACCAGACCATCTGAGCGTCTGTTTCGAGGCCAAGCACGCTCTTGATCTGGTAATGATTGTTCCGCACCGTCTTGAGGCTGATAGATAGAGCGTCAGCGATTTTTTCAGCCGGCCAGCCGCTTGCCAGCAGGCGCAGGATTTCAGTCTGGCGCGTACTCAGCTCATCCAGTCCGCTGCCGGCGCCCGAGATCCGGTCTTGCGCGATACCCTCTATCACGTCGGTTGAGATCACCGTGCGCCCCTCCAGCACTCCGAAGATTGCCTCGATGAGGTTTGCCGGATCGCTGCTCTTCGTGACATAGCCGGCCGCACCGGCTTCGACCGCTTTCAACGCAAAGGCCGCGCCTTGATGCATCGTGAACACAACGATCCTTGCGGCCTCGTCGTATTGCCGAATGTGGCGGATCGCTTCTATGCCGCTGGCACCGGGCAAGGTCACATCCATCACAACAACGTCTGGCGATGTCTCGCGGTAGCGGCTGTAGGCGCTGCGCGCGTCCTCCGCCTCGGCCACGATCCGCAGCCCCGGTTGCAGGTCGATCAGCCGGCGATAGCCTTCTCTCACGACCGGGTGGTCGTCGACGATCATCACAAGGCGCTCGGTCATGCCGCGTTTCTCGCAATAGCGGCAGGTACGGTCACGTCGACCCGAACGCCAAGATCGGTTTCCCGCATCTGCAGTTCGCCGCCCATCGCGGACGTGCGCTCGCTGATACCCAGAACACCATGCCCACTTTGCCCCCGGACCAGCGTGCCGCCGCCATCATCCTCTACGCTCAAGGATATACTGTCGCCGGCCTGCCGCAGCGCCACGCGAACACGGGCCGGCGCGCCATGCCGCATCGCGTTGGTGACACATTCCTGTACGATCCGGTAGAGGTCCAGTGCCACTGCATTCGACATCCCCTTTTCGTCCAGGTCATAGTCCAGCGTCAGCCGGGTACCGCGCTGGGTCGCCCAGCCGTCCAGCATGGTGCGCAAGCTGGCAGCAAGGCCGACGTCCTCCAGATCCGGCGGACGCAGACGGGCGAACGCGCCGCGCAGGCAATCCATCATGTTGCGGATATTGGCCCCGATGGTCTTTGCATCGCGATCGATGTCCGGACGGTCCTGCGGAGCGGCACAGCTCATGGAAGCCGCGAGTGCGGCCGTCGCGGTGAGGGTCTGACCGAATTCGTCATGCAGGTCCCGCGCCAACTGACGCCGCTCTACATCCTCGACCTCTATCAGCTTTCGCGTCAGCGCATGGCTCTGCGCGGCGCTGGCGCGCAGCCGCTCCGCCAAGTGATTGACGGCCCGGGCAATCTGGCCGAACTCCTGTGCGCCGCCCGGCTCGACCCGCGCATCAAGATCGCCGCAGGCGAGCCGGTCAAGCCCGGACACGATACCGCGGACCGGTCCGAGCCTCCAGACTATTGCGATGGAGCCCAGGACCAATACGCCGGCCGCCATCGCCAACGTCTGCCACAGGGCCAGACTTGTCCGCTGCCACGCCAGCGTCGCTGCGGCCACCGGATCGAAGGACGCCTGAACGTGGAACGCGCCACTTTGCGACGCGGACCCTGACCGGGTGACCGAGGCAGGCGGTTCGAACACCCGTTCGGAAAGGTCGCGAAACCATCCCGGCGCGATCTGGCCGAAGACTTGCCAGCCGGCACAAAGACGCCGTTCCGAGATCAGTCGCTGTTCGTACAGGATGCACGTGCCCGGTGCCATCACCCCCAGAAGCTTGATAGACGTCATCTCTGCATAAAGTGGATCACCCACGCGCGGCTCCATGTGATAGTTTCGCTCCAGCACATAGCTGGCGCGCGTCAGCGTGGTCTGGGTGTCGCTCCGGGCGGACCGATAGGCATCCCCGGCCGCCAACCCAAGCGTCATGGCGCCTGCCAACGCCGTGACCAGCCACAGCGTCAAGACCAGTCGAAACCGAAGGCTCATGTCATTCCCTCCCTAAGCGCGCTGCCACCAAGGATCGGGCAAACCGGCCCGCATGTCTCGGGCAATTTGCCCGACATGCACCGAAAAGCATTTCGAAGCCTTCTTTGCCTGCACTCAGCGTGGTTATGTCATCGAAGCAACAGGAGGACCGGATGGAGGATATCGCAGACAGGACGGCACGCGTTCGACCGGACTCCGCGAAAATGCTGGTGACCCGGATGGAAGCGGGGCTTGTCGGGCACGCGGCGCTGGTGGAACGGCTGATGATCGCGCTTCTGACCGGCGGGCACGTGCTTATCGAGGGCGCCCCGGGCCTTGGCAAGACCCGTTCGGTGCGCAGGCTGGCCGACGGTGTAGAGGGCAGCTTTGCCCGCATTCAGTGCACGCCCGACCTGATGCCATCCGACATGACCGGCACGCAGGTCTACCGGCAAGAAAGTGGCAAGATGGATTTCCTGCCTGGACCGGTGTTTCACAATCTTGTCCTCGTTGACGAGATCAACCGTGCTCCGCCCAAGGTGCAGTCCGCCCTGCTGGAGGCGATGGGCGAGGGCCAGGTCACCGCCGGCGGGCAGACCCGTCCCCTGCCCGACCCTTTCATGGTGATCGCCACACAGAACCCGTTGGAGCAGGAAGGCACCTTTCCCCTGCCCGAGGCACAGCTTGACCGCTTCTTGATGCATGTCGTTCTTGATCTGCCGGATGAGACCGCGGAAATGGACATTCTCGATCTCGTCGAGACGGAACTGCGCAGTCATGCCGGGGGCGAAGCCCCGACGCTGGATCACGCAACGCTCGCCGCCATGCAGGAAGACGTGCTTCAGGTCCACCTGTCCCCCGCATTGAAGCAATACATGGTGGCGCTGGTGATGGCGACACGCCGTGCCACGGAGGCCATTGACCTGACCGATCGGATCCGCCACGCGGTAAGCCCGCGCGGCACGCTTGCCCTGGCGTCGAGCGCCCGTGCGCGCGCGTGGCTGCACGGCCGCGATTTCGCGGTGCCCGAAGACATCGCGGCACTGGCATCCGACGTTCTGTGCCACCGCATGGCGCCGACCTGGCGGGCGCAGGCCGAAGGCCACACCTCCCGCACGATCTTGGCCGAGATCCTTTCGGCGGTTCCGCCACTATGAGCCTGCCCCGGGCATCCGGGGCCGAGGTCTCTCTCAACCGTCTCGTCGCGATCGGCGGCCTCGTCACGGGCAAACACCCGCCCGGCCTTTCCCATGGGGTCGCGGGGGGTCTCTCCGGCCCGCGCCGCGGCGAGGGCGGCGATCTTTTCGACCTGCGCCCGTTTCAGGACGGTGACGATCCGCGCCGGATCGACCCGTCCGCCACGGCGCGCAGCGGACGGCCGCAGGTCCGCAGCCGGCACGAGGAAGTAGAGCGCACGCTTTTGCTGGTCGCCGATTTTCGCCCGCCGATGCTCTGGGGCACACGCGGGCGTTTCCGCTCAGTCGCCGCCGCAGAGGCATTGGCTTTGGAAGGCTGGCGCGCGGTTGTGACCGGAGGACGCGTCGGCGTGATGATTGTCACCAGCGGCGGCGTGGAGATACTGGACCCACGCCCGCGCGAAGCCGCGATGCTGCGCATGGCGGGCGCTTTGGCGCGGGCCCATGAAGCGGCCCTCGACGCCCCGGATGCACGCTATGAAAGCCTTGCGGTGATGTTGGAAACCGTAACCGCGCTGACAGCGCCGGGTACCGCTGTCAGGATCGCGACAGGGCTTGATACGCCCGGCGCGGATTTCGGCATAGTGGCGGCGGCCTTGATGCGGAAATGCCCACTCGAGGTTCTTCTGGTGCAGGATAGCGTGGAGGAGGCGCCACCGCCGGGCCGCTTTTCGGCGCGTATCGGCGGAAGCGTCAGGCCAGGCCGTTTCGGGGCCTCCACCTCTGCCGACCGTCTTGCAAGCCACGCCATACCCCACCGGATATTGAACGCGGCAGACCCGGTGTGTCCGGAGGCCGCATGAGACCCGAAGATCTGATCGCCCGTCTTGCCGATATCCGCATCCCGGAGAGCTTTGCCCGCTTCGGCCTGCACGACGCGCTGGCGGCTGCGGCGCTCGGCCTGATCGTGGGCCTGTTGTTCGCGCGGCTGGCAAGGTTCGCAACCGTCAGGAAGACGCGACCGACACAGACGGCCCGCGCCGCCATCGCCGATTTGTCCGGTGACGATCCCCAGGCCCGGCTTGCCGGACTTGCCAGCCTTCTGCGGGATCTTGGTGGCACGCCTCCGGACGGTCTGCGCGAGGCGCTCTACAATCCGCGCCACCCGCTTGATCCGACGGTGCTGGAAACCGCCATCATGGCCGCTGCCCAGCGAAGGGCACACCGATGAGTTTCGCGTTCCCCTGGGCGGCGCTGCTGCTCCCGCTGCCATTCCTGCTGTTCCGCCTTCTGCCCGGACGCCCGGTCGCGGCCAGCGCGCTGAACCTGCCACCGGCCATCGCGGAAACATTCCGCCCGATCGATACGGCGCCCGTGCGGCGCCATGCCTTGACGACAATCCTGGTCCTTGCATGGATTTTTCTAGTCGCCGCCCTGACCGGCCCGCGCATGGAACGCACGCTTGAAATGGTGCCCGCCTCGGGGCGCGACATCGTCCTTGCGCTTGATCTTTCCGGCTCGATGGAGCGCGAGGATTTCGTTCTGGACGGCGCACAGGTTTCGCGCCTGGCCGCGGTACAGGACGTGGGCGCGCGTTTCGTCCGCGCCCGCAAGGGCGACCGGGTCGGACTGGTCGTCTTCGGTGAGCGCGCCTATGTCGCGGCGGCCCTGACGCATGACGTCTCCGCTGTCGCCCAGGTGATCGAAACCGTTCAGATCGGTGTCTCCGGCAAGGCCACGGCCATCGCGGATGGCCTGGGTCTTGCGCTTCGTCGGCTGCGAGTTCGCGATGCCAAAAGCCGCGTGATCGTGTTGTTGTCGGACGGGCAGGATACGACCGGAACGGTCGATCCCGTTGCCGCCGCGATCACCGCTGAAACGCTTGGCGTGCGGATTTACACGATTGCACTCGGTCCGGCCGATCTTGAAACCGCCCCGGATGCCCGCGACGCGGTCGACAGCGATACCCTGCGCCGCATTGCCGAGGCCGCACAAGGCCAGACCTTCCGCGTGCGCACCACCAAGGACCTCGTGGCGGTGACCGAGGCCATCGAGCGGCTCGAGCCCAGCCTGGCCGATGCCCCCCCGATCCGCGGATGGCAGAACTACTGGCCATGGCTGGCCGGCGCGGCGCTGGCGATGCTGGCGACGGCGCTCGGGTTGCAGGCGCGGGAGGCAGCGTGACGGACCTGTGGCAGATCATCCTGCTTCGCCCGCTGTGGCTGGTCGGCGTTCCGCTGTCCTTGCTGGCCGGGGCCGCCGTCGCCCTGAGGGGCAACGGACTGGACCGATGGCGCCGCGTCATCGACCCGGACCTGCTGGTTGCCCTGCGCGGCCTGGGGCATGTCGTGGAAGGCCGACGCGATGCAGGGCCGTGGCTGCTGGCTCTTGCCGGTGGGCTGACCGCGTTCGGGCTGGCGGGACCGGCCACCCGCGATCCCGACGCGCCGGTACTACGCAATCTCGACGCGGTCATGATCCTGATGGACCTGTCCCCATCGGTGACCCAAGGCGGCGGGTTCGACGACGCCCAGGCCGCCGTGTCGCGCATGATCGACCGTCACGGCACACGGCCCGTGGCCTTGGGCGTCTACTCCGCCGAAAGCTTTCTTGTCAGCGTGCCAACCGAGGATCCGGCCGCCTTGCAAACGGTCATCGCCGTGGCAGACACCGAGACGATGCCGGTGGGGGGCAGCCGCCCGGACCGCGCGCTCGACCTCGCACGGCAGACCCTGGCCGACGCGGCCGCGGCGCATCCCGATGTGGTGCTCGTCTCCGACGGCGGCGGGGTCGGACCCGAGGCGCTGGACCGGGCCCGCCAGATGGCGGCTGCGGGCCTGCGTGTCTCGACCGTCTTCGTGGCGCCCGACGACCCGCCCTACGGCATGCCCGCCGCAGACCGCGAAGCGCTTGCCTCGGTCGCAAGCGCGGGCGGCGGCGTGATCGTGGATGCGTCCGACCTCTCGGGCGTCGAGACGATCCTGAGCGAGCGCCAGGGCGCCGCCGAGGCAAACGACACCCTTCGCAACCTGCGCTATTCCGACCAGGGCAGATGGTTCGTCACCCTTGCCCTCCTGCCGCTTGCATTCCTCCTCCGCCGGAGGCGTGACGCATGAGCCGCGTGTCGCTTTCGGTCCTTGCCGCGGCCCTGCTTTGCGCCGTCATCGCCGGCCCCGAGGCATGGGCGAAACTGATCTGGCGTGCGGGCTTTCCCGACCTGGCTCTCCCGCTGATCCAGACCCCCGGCGCACGCGGCGCGGCGCTCTACCAGGCCGGACGCTATGTCGAAGCCGACGCCGTTTTCGCCGAGCTTGGCCGCAGCGCGACCTATAACCGGGGCATGACACTGGCCGCGACGGGCGACCACAGCCTGTCGGTCGCCTATTTCGATGCCGTGCTGTTCGCCGACCGCTACGATGCCGACGCCCGCCACAACCGCGCGGTCGTATCGGCCCTGATCGAGCCGGTGATCGGCGAAGCCCGCGGGCACGGCCGGATCGAGACAATCCTGTCGAAAAGCGGCGTCGAAACCGCGGCTTTTGATCCCGACGACCCCACGCAACCCATCCAGGCGGAGGAACGCGACCCAAAGCGTGCCAGCCTGAAACGCTCGGTCACCGGCGAGCGGACATCGGCGGCGGACGCAGGCTGGCTCGACACGCTCGCCGATGCGCCGGGGGCCTATCTCAACGGCCGCCTTGCCGCCGAGATGGAACGTCGTCGCAAGGACGGCGAGGCCCATCGCGAGGAGCCCAGCCGATGGTGAGGTTGCTGACCCTTCTGCTTCTGCTGGCGACACCCCTGGCCGCGCAAACGCCCCAGACGCTGAAACTGGAGCTCGTCCTGGATCCGCGCGAAACGGCACCGTTGGAGGGCGAGATGGTCCTTGCCACGATCCGCGGCACCTATCGCGAGACCATCACCAACGAGGAACTCAAGCTGCGCAGCATGACTGATTTTGACTGGACGCGGCTGGGACAGGACGCTTGGAGCGATCAGCGCATCGACGGTCGCACCGCTCGGGTGTTCGAGCGGCGCATCGCCTTTTTCCCGAAGCGGGCCGGAAATCTGGAGATTCTGCCGATCGTGCATGAACTCGAGATCATCGGCAGCGGCGGACAACGCGAAATTGTCCTGGTCCGGTCTGATCCCGTGCGCATCGAGGTCGAAGAAAAGCCGACAGGCGCAGACGAGTCGTGGTTCCCGGTCCGCGCGCTGGAAGTCTCCGACACCTGGGACGCCGATCCGGCACAGTTGGAGGACGGGCAAAGCGTGACGCGCCGGGTCGTGATCCGAGCACTTGGTGCGACCCCCGAGATGATGCCGCAGCAGCCCGCCTTGCGCGAACCATGGCTGATCACCTTCACCCCGCCGGAGGACCTCAGCTTTCAGGTCACTTCACAGGGTCCGGTCACGACCTTGGTCTGGGTCTGGAAACTCCGCCCGATCACCGGAGAGCCGGGCGTTCTTTCCAAGGCAACTCTGCCCTATTTCGACACGACGTCACGGACGGCGACCACCGCCACGCTGTCTGCGGCAAACATCGGCTACGCGAGTTTTGCCGACAATGCGGCATCCGGTTGGCGCAAGGACACCGGTGTAGGCTGGCTGCATCTGGCTGTTCTTGGCGCAAGTGCCGTGTCAACGATGATACTGGCGTTGCGCGGCCGCTCTGCTGTGTCGGCCCCGGCCGCGCGGCTGCGCCGCTGGATGCGCATGCGACGGGACTTAAGACGCTTGCGGGGCCATGCGCGACGTGGAGATGTTCCACGCTTCCGGGCGCTTGCGGCAGGCCTGCTGTCCCCGCCCTCGGCCACGCCGCCGACCAGTACGCACCCTGCCCTGCGGACGGTCGATGCCATGCTGTTCGGCGATTGCAGCGTGCGGATCAGCATGGATCTTCGGCCCGTCCTTCGCAACGTCGAACACGCGCTGCTTTACTCCGCACGTGAGCCCGGCGAAACTGCGGGCCGCGCCGAAACTTCGACAGGGCCGCACCCGACGAAATCCGTCCGGGCGTACAAGCACTCGAATGGCTCGCGTTTCATATCGAAGACAGGGTCAATGTTGAGATAACCAAAGAAGCCGGCATCATGAGAAAGGCGGCGCTGATGAAGCGGCCGATGAAAGCCGTTCAATCCCCTCCGAGTCCCCTCGGCTGGTAAGCAATGTCCGCCGGCATTCTCTTCGCGCAAAGGCCCTAGAACATATCTCAGAAGCAATGGCGCTTTTACCGAAAATCCGCGCCAGCGCCGCTTTCGCGACAGGCTGTCCGCAGAAGGCTCAGTCGGTGGCGCCCGCAATGGACCAATCTTCTGCCTGGGGCGACACCGTCGAAGCTCACTCGGACGACGGCGGAGGCGACGGACGGGCGCTATATCCCGGCCTCGGATGCCGCGTCGCTGAGCGGTGCGCTTCAACAAGTGAGCGCGCCAGAGCCTGCGCCGGAACCGAAAGGCCCGCTTTTCGTCGATGAGTTCGATCGCGCCGAACTCGGCGCGGACTGGACGGTAAACAATCCCGATCCGTCCGGCTTCATTCTCGACGATGGCACCCTTGTCACGATGACCGTTCAGCCCGGCTACATGGGCGATGCGGAAGACCAACCCAATGTCTTCAGATGGACCGCGGCCGAGTTTCCCGAAGGCGACTGGGATCTCAGCGCCGATTTCACTGCGCGCATGGGCGAGGTCCAGTCATTGGGCGGCCGGCGGGCCATCGTGCAGGTCGGGCGTCATGCGGATATCGACAAGACGATCTCGGCATATGTCTATCGGCAGGGCAATTCCAATGACGACCTGTGGCTGCGGCTGCGGGCCATGTCCGGCGGCACCGAAACCCGCGCCGAAGTCGAGATCGCCGGCAATGTCCGCGGCTACGACCTGGCCCAGATCCTGCGGGATTTCGAGGAAAAGGGCGCTCGACTGACGATCTCGAAACGTGGCCGTGACTACGTCGGGCGGCTCAAGCTGAACGGCTGGACCCTGCAGGAGGGTGGCCCCGAGGTGATCGAGACGGACCCGATTCAGATCCTGCGCACACGCGGCGACCCGGCGCTCTTTGCCGGAACGCTGGGGTCGGAACAGACCGTCGCGGAATTCGACCGGATCGAGATTGTGGAGGTGGAGTGATGTAGTGCAAAACCGTCTGCAAGGTCATCGCATGCGCCGGCGCGATTTGCGTTGGGACGACCCTCGGCGCCCAGGCGCAGCCGTGCGGCACGCCAGCTAAAACCGGTGGCACTCCGCTCTATCCTTTGCCGCATGAGGCAGAATGGGGGTTCATCGGCCGCGACGGCGAATGGCGTCTTGCCCCCGCCTGGCGACAGGCCCGCCCCTTTTCCGAAGGAGTCGCGGCGGTCGAAACCGCCGCGGGCTGGGGCCTGATCGATCGCACCGGCAGCTATCTCGTGAGGCCGGGTGCGAAAGATGCGGACAGTATCATCATATCAGGTGAACGTTTCGCGCTCTCACCCTCCAAACCGATGTCCGATGGTTGCAGCGCAGCCACCCCGGCCGATGGCAAACCCCATTACATCACCGCCGACGGCGATATCTGGACCCCGCCCGCCTTCGAGGGTCGCAAGGTGTGGGATTTCGGCAGCTTCTCGGATGGGCTTGCCTGGGTGCGTCTTGCCAACGACCGCGTGGGCTGGATCGACACCGACGGCCAGATGGCGATCGCGCCGGACTTCATCGACGGTGGCGATTTTGTCGACAGCCATGCTCCGGCCGCCGTGAAATCCGAGAACCGCGGCTATATCGACCGCTCGGGCGAGCTGGCGTTCCCCAGAATATTCATTCTTCAAGAGGCGGCTCGCGCTACCGAAAGGCGCGCGCCGGTCCGCATCGGCGACGATGCAGGTTACATGGATGACACCGACTGGATCATCCGCGAGATCTCGATGCCGGGCGGGGAAACGCGCGCGCTCGACGCCGTGACGCCGTTTTCGGACGGGCGCGCCCCCGTGCGCCCCGCCGGCATGTCGTCCGGCCCGGTCTGGATCGACATCGAGGGGGGGCGTCGCCGTGAATCCCGAGGCAGGTGCCCGTTTTACGATATGCAGCGATACGCGCTTGCCCGCCTACCAGAATGGCCTTCTTCCGCTCGTCGTCGGCGCTGGAACGAATATCTGCGGCAATACCCCAGACATCAGCTACGAAGGTCCGGGCGACCCGCGCTCCGGCCCCTCGCGGATGCTCTGGCACCTCCCGTGGGAACGCGACAAGCTCGTCTGGCTCGACCGCGACGGCGCCACGCAGATCGATTCCGCCACCTGCCGCCGCGCGCCGGGCGTGGCCGCCCTGCCCACGGAAACCGAGGAAGGCGGCCTTGCGTCGGGGGCCTATCGCATGGCGCTTGCCGGCATTGTCCAAGGCAATGTCGGACCCTACCGCGCAGACGCCCCCTGCAACCGGTCGGAGTTCAAGATGGACGGCAACCAGGCCACCAATGCGCGTGGACCGTGGACCCTGTCGCTCACCGGCACGGCAAAGTGGCAGGGAGAAACCGTGGACCTGTCGCTCAGCCTTGGCCTGCCCGAAGAGATCGGGCCCGGCACGCATGAGATCGGACCGACAGACAAGGATAAGCTTCCATCCGCATACCTGTGGATGAGTGTCAGCGATGCCGGTCCGAACGCCCCGCGTCCGGCCACCTACACCTCCAAAGGCGGTGGTAGCCTTACCCTTGCTCGGCGCGACCAGGACGCGATCACAGGCAAGGCCGAGATCACTTTCGTGTCGCGGGACGATCCTTCCGACGAGGTGACGCTGGCAGCGGACTTTGAAGAGATCCCGTATTCAGCTGGCCCGGAGGTCACCCTTGTCGAGACGACCGGCACCGTGACGGCGCTGGACGAGTCGATGCCCGACGATCCGCTGATCAACTTTTTCACCCCGGCAAAGGCCGTAGAGGGCGAGGACAAGCTGGTGCTGTCGTTGGGCAAGTTCGGCCCCAAGCTGGAACTGGACTTTCCCGCCGGGCACAGCGGCACATTTACGGCCGGCGCCGACGCGCCGGTGTCGATCACCTTCGCCGGTATGCCGGTCAGCGCCAAGGGTAGCCTTGAACGGTCCGAAGACGGCGGTCTGGGCGGCGAGCTCACCGCAGAACTTGGCGCGCACGACCAGTTAGAGGGTGCGGGCAGCGTGACCCTCCGCTTCGCGGGCCTACCGGTCGAGAGCGGCGAATGATCCGCCCTGCCCTCCTCGCGCTTGCCCTGCCTGCCGTGGCCCATGCGCAGGACATCGACAGTGTCTACACCAGCTATGACTGGGACGCCGATTGCCGGACGCTGGAAAAGGACCTGCCCCTCGAGGAGGCGGCCATGGGTTTCCAGCTCGTCTGCCCGGGGCCGCAGGGTTTCTACCTGATGCTGATGGAGGGAGATGCCCGCATCTCGATGGACTACGGCAGGACGCAGGTCTTCGGCCCGCGGGAAAGTTTCACACCATTCAATACCGTGCATGATACCGTCGAATGGCGGCGGCAGAGGCTGAAAGGCGAGATGCAGCCCTTCGCCACCATTCACCGCTGGGATGTCGGACCCAGCTTCGATGACCGCGAGATGCTGGTCATCAGTACGGTCGCCACCACGCCAGACGCCGAAAGCTGCATGGTCGGCGTCATCGACACCACTGACACGCCAGACGCCAACGCGCTGGCTCGTGCCGTGGCCGATCGGTACGCGCCCGGATTCGTCTGCGGTAACGCGCATGCGCGGGCCTTCGGCTTTGTTCGTATTGACACGCCCTTGCCACGGCGTGTTCCGCCTCATTCCAACGCAACGACAGGAGACCAATGGTGATCCGTCCCTTCACCGCTGCCCTTTTTACAACCCTGGTCGCTGCCACGAGCAGCCTTGCCGAAGGCCGTGTCAGCTTCATTGCGGATGCGGGAGACGCGGGCCAGATGAGCATGACGGAACGTTGGTTCGGCAGCGCGCTGCGCACTGATATCGAGGGGATGGACGCCTACATGCTCCTGCGGGACGACAGCGTGTATTCCATCATCTCGATGGCCGGGCAGATCACCGTCATTGACCTCGGCCAGATGAAGGACATGCCGGGCGCGGCGAACCAGACACCGTCGCAGAACGAGGCTGGCGTGGTTTTCCCCGACGAGATCGTCACCATCGAGGAGATGGGCGAGACACGCGAGATCGCCGGGGTCGAGGGTGACGTCCATGAGATCGAGTGGGTCGACAATGCCGGACAGCCCCGCACAGTCACCGCCGTTCTGACCGACGATACCCGCCTGCTGGAGCATCAAGCGCTCAAGATGCAGCTGATCGAGGCGATTAGCGGCGAGGCGCCAAATCCGCTCATGGTAGAGCTTCAGGATCGCGGCCTTGCGGCGCTGTCCTTCGGTGACCGCTTCAAGGTGACGGAAGTGAACGGCGATGCCGGGCCCGCCGGGGATTTCGAGCTGCCGGCAGAGCCGATGGACCTGGGCAATATGATGAACATGGGCAACCAATGATCCGGCCAGCGCCGTTTCCCGCCGTACTGGCGGCTGTCCTGTACGCTGCAACCTTGCCTCTGCACGCGCAGGACAGCTGCGATCTGAACGCGCCGCCGCCAGCCCCTGTCTGCTCGGTCGAGGGCATGCTGCAAGCGATCAATCCGACGCAGACGTTCGACCTTCTGGGCAACCTGAACGCGAACGCCTTTGCCGGTGGTGCAAATGCCGACCTGATGCCGGGGCAGGCAAGCCTGTCGATCGCTGGCGGGGTCAGCGCCGGCGGTGCGGCCTGCGCGCGGCACCTTGCGGCGAAGCGCATCGGCGGCACCGAGGGCGTCCCGGGTCTCGACCAGGGCACGATCGACTTCGTCGAAGACAGGTCGGGCGAGTCCCTCGACATCCCCACGGCCAGCGGCGGCGCAAGGCGCGCCGTGTTCGAGGTTTTCAGTCCGAACCTCTTTTCCTTCCAGGGGGGCAGTCTCGGCCTCCCGCTCGCCTATCGCCATGGCGGCATCGGTGGCTGGCCGCGCAACAGCGGTGCGCATCTGGTCATCGCGCTGACCGATGCCGGGCCCGGTGATCTGCGCGCCGGTGCAATTTATGAGGTGCGTGCCGTGAGTGGCGACGGCGACGCCGACCCGTCGACGGTTTTTTCATCCTGGGCCGGTCAGATCCGTCCGCACCCTTATCTGCCTCCAAACACCGAGAACATGCGCCGCGAACAGGAATTCGAAAAACACATGTGTCGTGCCACACGACAAGGCGCGCTGAAGACACTTGAGCTTTCGACGATCCCGCAGGGTGCCACGGTCGGCCGGCAGGTCAGAGAGTTGAACTGCGACATGGACGGGGTTGCCCAGGCGGGCACCCGGACGCAAATTCTGACGGGGGAACTGTCGGGCACGGTTCATATCGAGCGCATCACCGACACGCATGTGATCGGGCGGTTCCACCTTTCCGGCACAGCGGCGGTGGAGCGGGAGCGTCGGACGTGGAGTTCGAGGGGGCCCGGTCGTGTCGATGTCGACCGGGAGACGGGGGACAAGCCCCTGCGCGTAACCGGCCGCTTCGCCGCCCCCAACATGCGCAATATGGGCTACGCGATGGGTATGCTGGAAATCGCGCAGGCCCCGACGGATGGCGAAGCGCCCGCCGCCCGGCTGCGGCTCGTATCGCACCGCCCGGCGCGCGACGCGCAAAACCTACCCTGGGACGCGCCCGGTATCCGCTTGACGTTCGACCGTCCGCTCGCCCCGGTCTCCGTCACCCCGAGTGCGGTGAAACTTGAGACCGGCTATGCGACCGAAGACGGCGGAACAGAAATCCGCCCGGTCGAAACGCGTCTCCGTTTGTCCGGCACGGAGACCGTCATCGTCACCCCGCAGACCCCGCTGCGCGACGGCGTGCGCTATCGCCTCACGGTGCGCGCCGGCGCATCGGGCATACACGGCGCGGAAGGCGAGCAGATGGCAGTCGACCGAGCCTGGGGGTTCGACACGATGGTCGATCTCGACGACACGGAACCCATGCAGGACGGCCTTGCCGAACATCTCGTGTAGGCCGAAGGCATCGAGAGCGATACCATCCAGGTCGTCACCGACACGCCGCTTGTCGGTGGCAAACCGACGGTGATCCGAACCTATCCGAAATGGCGCCCAGACCCGGACATCGCCACGGGCTGGCGGGTCCAGTCCTTTCCCGCGCATATGCGGGTCCCGCCCCGGCGCGTCTATCGAGGCGCCCTTGCTGGCCCCGGAAAAGCGCGATGTGACCGTCCGGCGCCCCGACATGTTCTCGCCCACGGAACGGCGCATGGCCGAAAACAGCGTCAATTTCTTCGGCTGGACGCCGAAATTCGAAGAGGTCGCCTCTGTTCGAACCGAGGTTGAGCCGATCCGCGAATGCGACGCCGTCACGCGCATATTCTCGGGCTACGAGAACATCCGCTGGGATCCGCTCGAACGGGATCTGAACATTGGCTACGTCTTCGCCCGTGTCGGGCCCTGGTACGATTACCTGCCCCAGAACGTGGTAAAGGAGGTGGCCCTGACCGCCGAGCGGTCCGAGGACTACATCGAACAGCTTTTCCCGGTTCAGTCGGTCCGGCTTTCCGAGACCCCGGCCCCACCGCCCGACCCCGATCTCAACGAAAAACTCGTGGCCGAGATCGAGAAGATCTACCAATTCGAAATGCTGGCCGAAACCTTCTCGCCCGACACGATGGACACCCTCCGGGCCTTCAACGACTTCCTCGCGAAGCCGCCCGCGATGACCGAGAAAATCAGCAAGCGCGGCATCGTGCGCGCAAAACTCCTAAATGCCGTTCAGGAACATCTCATCGCGAACAACAGCTACGAGCGTTTCAACCTGGTGGTGATCTTCACGCCCTATGAATGGATCAAGCTTCTGGGCGTCACGCGAAGCCCGACGATCGACCGGGCCGACAATCCAACCCGCGACGCCGCGCAGCCCTTCATCGGCATGAGCCTCAGCAAGGCTCTGACAGGGGTCAAACGGACCGCGAACAACGGCGCCATCGCACACGAGGTGGGGCACGCCTTCGGGCCTGACCACATGCCGGGCGTACGACCGGACACCACCACGGGCGCCGTGGCGGACCTGCATGAGGGCACCCGTTGGGAAGGGATCGAAGGTATGCGCATCGCCCCGGACGGTCGGTCCGGTAAAAACAAGTCCTACGAGGACGGCAACGCCGAAACCGAGCTGGAACTGCTGCCGCTGATGTATCCGCGCACGCAGCCAAAGGAAAACCAGTTCATCTCGAAGGATCACTACCTTCTGCTGTTGAGAAACCTGAAAAAGGATTTCGTGGCGTTGTCCCCGTAGCAGGCCACAGAAGTGTAGAGGCCGGAAAGCAGTCGCGCGGCTTGATGGTTCCGCTTCTCGCCCTCGATATGTCCGCGCGCAAAGCCGCCGCAGGCGCGATCAGATTGCCAGCTTTTCCTGTTGCGCAAAGAGGCTGAGGCCCAGCCATGTCTGCATCGAGCGGATCAGGGACGAGGATCCGACCAACAGCAGCGCGTGGCGGTCGACGGCATCGGCCACCGACCGCAGGCCCATCCAGATTTCCGTCATGGTGCGCAGATCGACCGTCGCATAGAGATCCACATCGAAGCCGGGGTCGATATGGCACAAGTCCACGGTTCGGTCCGGCTCGACGATCAGCCACCACTTGCGCTGAGACTCGGGCAGTTCGGGATAGATGAACTCGATCACCACGCGCCGGGTCGGCACCGGGGTCGTGTCGAGGTTGCGGCGCATGTCCCACATCAGAAGTTCGGGATCGAGGTTTTCCAACGATAGCTCGGTCTCGACCCATTTCTGACCCCACATGCCGATGGCCTCGATCACCGGCTGCAGGTCCTGCCCGGCCTGCGTCAGCCGGTACGCCTCCACGTCCGGCGGATCGGTCAGCCGCGTGCGCTCCACGACACCCGCCGCCTCCAACTCGCTCAGGCGCTTCGACAACAGCGCCGGCGACATCCGCGGAACGCCGCGCCGCAACTCGTTGAACCGGGTCGATCCGGCGACCAGCTCGCGCAAGAGGACAACCGTCCAGCGGGTGCACAGCACTTCAGCCGCCATCGCGACCGGGCAGAATTGCTTATAGCTCGCATTGGTCATGACAACCCTCCCTTGGTTTTCGGGTCGATACCATGACTGATTCCCCCCGGACCCCGCCAGTTCAGACTCTGTACCGGGGCGATTCAGTTCGTGAACTGGCGCGATGGAGCGGCTGACTGGCATATTGCACTCATGCCGGTTCGCACCGGCAGAAAGACAACTGACTGGCACGAAAGGAGAATGGATATGCCCCTTGTCGATATCGAATTGATCGAAGGTGTCTTCGACGAAGATCAGAAACAGCGCATGATCCGCGACGTGACCGAAGCGATGGTCAGCATCGAAGGCGAGGCCATGCGCGGCGTCACATGGGTCCGGGTGCAGGAAATCGCCAGCGGCGAATGGGCCATCGGCGGCAAGCCGATGACCGCCAAGGACGTCAGGGCCGCGCCGTCCGAGCCGGCCTGAGCAATTTGCCAAGCAACTTTGAAAGGAGGAACCATGACCCGCCAAGTCCCCGAAGACTTGCTGACCGTAACGCTGTATGAGCGCCTTGGAAGCGGCGCCGGCATCCGCCGGATCGTCGACGGGGCCGTCGCGGCCCATATGGACAACCCACTGATCGGACACCGGTTCGCGCCCTACGCGGACCAGCCCGAGCGGGTCGAGGAGATCAAGCAGCACACCTGCGATTTCTTCGCCGCGGGCAGCGGCGGGCCCGGCGACTACCGGGGCCGCAGCATGGCCCACGCCCATCGCGGCATGGAGATCGAACCGTCGGAATACGATGCCGCGTGCGACGACATCCTCGGGACGATGGAGGCCTTGAACTACGACGCGCCTACGCGCGGCGAGGTCAGGCAAATCCTTCAGTCCCTGAAACCGGACATAATTCACGTGTAAAGGGCCCGGTTCTTCGGAACCGGGCCGACGAAAGGCAGGACCACCATGACGAACACCATCGAAACCCACCGCTTCGAACGCCCCGACGATCGGCTCGACATGAAGGAGCGCGGCGGCATCGACATCGTGAAGACAGCACAGGGGTCGACCGGCATGCACGCCGTGTTCGAACCCGGCTGGACCTGGGAGGCGGACGAGAAACCGCTTCTCGGTCATCCGGACACATGCCCGATGCACCACACCGGCTACTGCATGTCCGGCCGGCTCGTGGTTCGCATGGTCGAGAGCGGCGCGGAAACGCCGATCACCAAGGGCGATTTCTTCGAGATCCCGCCAGGTCACGATGCCTATGTCGACGGCGATGAGCGCGTCGAGATGATCCTCTTTGAAGCACCAGGTGCGCATTTGTAATGCACTCCGAAGCCCGGCCGCAGAACAAGATAAAGCACGGGCTCCTCCCCGGACGGAGCCCGTGCCGCGCGCCTTGGTGGCGGGTCTACGTCCTGCTCGGGCTGAAACGATCACGATAGGCCGACGGCGCGACGCCACAATGGCGTTTGAAGATGCGGCGGAAAAAGGCGACATCCTCGTAACCCACGGCGAGTCCGACCTGCTGGATCGATGGTGCGCCGTCCTCGAGCATCTTCCGTGCGGCGTTGACGCGCAGCATCTGCTGGTAGACACCGGGCATGTGGCCGGTGGCCGCCTTGAACCGGCGCACAAGGTTGCGGCGGCTTATGCTTGCGCGTTCGGCGAGTTCCTCCACAGGAACGTCGCGGGTGAAATGTTCGGAGATATGATGCTCAGCCTCCCTGACCTTTTCGTCACCGTGCGGCCGCGCCAGCGGCAGGAGGCCATAGCCCGACTGGCTCGGTCGCGGCATGTCGAGAAGTAGTGCCTTCGAGCACTCGATGGCAACGGTTCGACCGCAGAGAGGCTCGACGAGGTGCAGGCTCAGGTCGCTCGCGGCGTTGACACCGCCGCTGCAATAGAGGCCGGCATCTTCGGTCACGAGCAGGTCGGTCTGCCAGTCCACATTCGGGTATCTTTGGGACCGAGGAAGATGGCCGCATCGGGTCAGTCTGCATCTACGAAGCGCGGGACCGAGAGGCCATCCGAGAACACGGGCGTCGCATCAATGCGCCCAGCGAGGATATTCGGCTCGCCCGCGGCACCGCCGTGAAGCGGAACGATCCCGAGCCGGTGACCATCGTATGACAGCATTTCCCTCGCAGATCTCTGCGAGGGAAACCCAACAGCTTCGATGAGCCCTGTTCTCACGACGCGTACAGTCAGCACATCCGACTTACGGCTGGACGCGCCAATAGCACACTTTTCGCATCTGCAGCGAATGCCGGTTCGACGCACAAAATCGGAGACAGCTGCTGGTCAGGTGAGTGACAGCCAAGGGCCGTTTGATCTGTTCAAACTGTATGGGCAGGAAGCGGATTTTCTTCACAGGCGCGCGCACAACGGTCGCCGAACACGAAATCAGAATGTTACATCTTTCAACTCCCACATGCATTGCGCCTACGTGGCCTCTTGTGGGTGTCAGAAGACTTGGAGATTGGTCAATCCTTCTCGGCTAAACTCTTTGAATGCATGCAGTAATATCCTGCGTGGCTATCCTGTCGTTGCCCAAAGCGCCAAGCCCAGTCCCAGGGTCGCGATGAAGATCCACGCCGACCCACCCAGGATCAACGGACGCAGGCCCTTCTGCCGCAATCGTTTCAAATCGGTCTCCAGCCCCATCGCCGCCAGTGCCGCCGTCAGCATCAACGCCGTCAGCGTCACCGTGGCGTCATGCAGCCGGTCCGGCAGGCTCACCAGCGAATTGACCCCCATGAGCATCACGAACCCGAGCACGAACCACGGCACAATCGTAAGCTTCGAGCCAGAGGCCTGCTGCCCGCCCTGGCGGAACTGCAGGACACCCAGCGTCAGGATCAAAGGCGCAAGCAGCAAGACCCGTGTCAGCTTGGTCACGGTACCGACGTGGCCGGCCTCTTCGCCCATTGCAAAGGCCGCGCCCACGACCTGGGCCACCTCGTGGACCGTCGCACCCGCCCAGAATCCGTAGGTTTCAGGCGACAGCTCCAGCATGTGAGCCGCCATCGGCCCAAGCAGCATCGCGCTCGTCCCGAACAGCGTAACGCAGGCGATGGCATAGGCGACATCTTCGTCCGATCCTCGTGTCACCGTGTTGCACGCCAGAACCGCAGAGGCACCGCACACGGACGTCCCCGCAGCGATCAACTGTACCAGCCGGCTTTCCACGCCCAGCAGACGGCCAAGCAGGCACGTGAATGCAAACGTCCCGGCCAGGGTCGTCGTGACGGCGACAACACCCCGCAAGCCCAGGGTAGACACCTCTCCGACCGTGACCTGAAGCCCCAGCAATACGATTGCAGTGCGCAGGACAGGCTTGAGGGCAAAGCGGATACCGGGTTGCAGCAACGGCGGGCTGCCCACGGCGACACGCCAGCCGATTCCGAGCAGCAGTGCAACGACCAGCGGGCTGAGCGCTGCCAGACCGGTCGCCCTCTGGACAAGCGTGGCGATGGCGGTGATGGCCATGACCAGTGCCAATCCGGGCAGGTGCGCATAGAGGTCTTGAAGCACACCGGGGTGTGCGCGTTGGCTCAGGGTTTGCATGGCTTAGGTCCTCGGTTTCTGCAGCTGCAAAATGCCCCAATTGAAATGTTCATAAAATTAACTAATATCGAACGTAATAATCGATTGGATTGATGATTGACGCTAGACCAGCTCCGCATATTTCTTGAAGTCGCCGAACGCGCCCATGTCACCCGTGCGGCAGAGGCGCTGAAGATGACGCAATCCGCCGTGTCGGCCGCCCTGCGCGCACTGGAGAGCACTCATGGAGTGCAGCTTTTCGACCGGGTCGGGCGCGGCATAACCCTCACCGAAGCAGGCCACAGGTTCGTGCCCGCGGCCAAAAGCGTTCTGAACCAGGCAGAGACCGCGGAACTGATCCTCGATGATCTTTCGGCGCGGCCGAGGGGGCGATTGCGGATCGAGGCAAGCCAGACGGTGGCGACCTATTTCCTGCCCCCGGTTCTGGTACGCCTCAGGCAGGCACACCCCGACCTCTCCGTCCGGCTTGGCGTCGGCAACACCTCAAGCGTTGCCAGGGCCGTGGCCGACGGCGCTGCCGACCTGGGTTTCGTCGAAGGCGAGGTCGTGCTTGGCGATCTTCGTACACGGGTTGTGGCGCGCGACGAACTCGTGCTGGTCATGCGGCGCGGACATCCCGCAGCCCGCAGCGCGATGTCAGCCCAAGCCTATCGCAAGCTCGACTGGGTGATGCGGGAGGAAGGCTCGGGCACACGCGCCGAGGTCGAAGTTCACCTGGCCCAGTTGGGGTTGAGTCGGAATGACCTTGCGGTCCTGCTGGAGATCCCGTCGAACGAAGCGGTCCTGTCGGCAGTGGCGGGCAGCGACTGCGTGTCCATGGTGTCACGACGCGTCGTCGACGCGCTGGCGGAAGACGGTGCAGTCCACCAGCGCCGCGTGACCTGGGCGCCGCGCCCGGAGCGTCCGTTTACCGTGCTGTCGCATCCGGAACGGCATCGCACCCGGGCAGTCGAAGCGCTTATGGCCCTGATCGACGCGGGCTGAGCCGAAACCCACCCCTCCGATGGCCGGACCGGCCGACCTCAGCCGCCGGTCAGTGCCGGGGACATGCGTTGCGACAGCTCCGCCGTCAGCCGTTTGCGGTCAATCTTTCCGACATGGTTTTCCGGCAGGCGGTCCATGCGTTCGATCCCGGCAAGACAATGGGCGCGACCAAGTGCGTCCCGGATCTTTCGGTTCAAGTCGTCGAGCGCCTCGATCTGCCCCGTGCCTTCCACGAAGGCGAACGGCACTTCACCGAGATCAGCATGTGGCGCGGGCACCACGCAGGCCGCCCGTATGCCCGGACTTGTGAGCAACACATCCTCGATGCTTGCGGGCGCCAGGTTTTCACCACCGCGTATGATGATCTCCTTCAGGCGGCCGGTCAGGAAAAGATACCCGTCTTCGTCGAGATACCCGAGGTCGCCCGACCTGACCCAGCCCTCCGGGTCGAACGGCGGATGGCCGACATAGCCAAGGGCGGACAAGGGACCGCGGAACGCCACTTCGCCGCGGCTTCCGTTCGGCAAGGGCGTGTCCCCACCAGGTTCGAGAATTGCCACCTCGGCACCGGGAATCGCGCGTCCGACAGAGCCGCGCCGGGCCGCCCCCGGCGGATTGGCGGTCGATGTGCAGGTAAACTCCGTCTGTCCATAGCTCACCAGCACCTGGCAGCCCAGATGCGCTTCGATCCGGTCCTGTGTCTCGACCGCCAGCGGCGCCGAGCCGCAGCGCAGCATCCGCAGCCGGTCCGTCGCCCCTTGCGGGATCGGATGATCCAGCAACCGCTGGAACATCGTGGGCACACCGGTGACAACGGTGGGCTTTAGGTCCGCCATCGCGTCCAGCGCGGCTTCCGGCGTGAAGCGCGGCAGCAAGGTAATCCGCGCGCCGCGCATCAATGGATACAGCAACTGGTTCAGAATACCGTTGGTATGGCTTAACGGCATCATGTGCAGGTAGTGATCATCGCCACCCACCGGCGTGATTTCCGACAACCCCCGTGTATTCGCCGCGATGTTGCGGTGACACAGGCGAACTGCCTTGGGGCGTCCGCTCGATCCGGAGGTGAAGATCAGCAGAGCTTCCTCTTCGGCGCTTGGAACCGGAATCGTGTAACCGCCGGCGGCACCTTCCGGCACAGGCGGCGTCACGAGGCGCAATCCGGCCGCGTCGGCCAGCGCCTGCGCCGCCTCCCGGTTGGTGTCGTCACAGATCAGACCTGTAAAGCCACCGTCCACCAGCTTGGCCACGACCGAACCTTGCGCCTCGCTCCTGCTCAGGACGGTCAGCGGCAGCCTGGCGTGCAGACAGGCCAGAAGGTCCGTGCAGAGATCCACGCTGCGATCCTGCAACAAGGCGACCCGGTCGCCGGGAACAAGGCCCGAGGCCAGCATTGCCCCGGCACGGGCCACGACCCTGGCGTGCAGCGTGGTATAGCCTATCGTCTGCCCGTCCGCGGACAATGCCGGCGCGTCCCCGCGCAGGCGCGCCTGTTGCTCGAATGCGGTAACGACATCACTCATGCGGCCAACTCCGGCAGTCGGACCGCGGCATCCGCTTCGAATGTGCCATCGGGATCCAGTGCCCTCAGCGCCGCCAGTTCCGCCGCGGTGGGTT